>NZ_CALMAW010000064.1 GCF_937859915.1 uncultured Sphingomonas sp.
GCGCGATCGCGGGCCGGTGGCTGCGACGGATCCTTGCGGGCGCGCTCGGCTGCGCCGAGGCGGACGTCGGGCTGGTCGTCGGCGCGCGGGGCAAGCCGATGCTGCGCGCGGCGCGGACCCCGCCGCTGCACTTCAACGCCAGCCGCAGCGGACGGTTCGCGCTGGTCGCGGTCGCGGCGATCGAGCTCGGCATCGATATCGAGCGCCGGGTCCACCGCACGCTGCGCGACGAGGTCGGGGGCGACGTGGCCGATCCCACCGAGCGGCTGCAGCGCTGGACGCGGCGCGAGGCGGTGGTCAAGGCGACCGGGCTCGGGCTCGGCATGCGCTTCCGCTCGCCGCTCAGCGCGAACAGCGGATCGGTGCAGCTCGGCGGCAGCTTCTGGCGCTGGCGCGACGTCGGCTTGCCCGCCGACTGCCCTGCGGTCGCGACGATCGCCTATCGCGAGCGGGAGCCGCAAGCATGTGGATGAAGCATCCGCTCGTCCAGCGCGTCGTCGGTCGCAACCGGATGCTGCGGCGCTCGGCGATCGGGCTGCTCTCGGCGATAGAGACCGTCGCGATGCGCGGACACAAGCGGCGCGAGGCGATGACGCTGATCCGCGGCAGCCGGCGCGGGCGCGAGTCGCTGCTCACCGCCAACGAGCATTTCACGCTCTACGGCATCGCCTCGGCGCAGGCGGCGCTGGCCGGCGACATGGCTGAATTTGGCGTGTTCGAGGGCAGTTCGGCGACCGTGCTCGCCACCGCCGCACCGCACCGGACGCTGCATTTGTTCGACACGTTCGAGGGTCTGCCCGAACCCCGCGCCGACGAGCGCCGCGTGCTGCGCCGCGGCCAGTTCGTGACCGACCTCGATCGCGTCCGGCGGCGGCTGGCGGCGCACGACAATCTCGCCTTTCATGTCGGCGCCTTCCCGCGATCGGCGCGCGGGCTCGGCGCGCTCCGCTTCAGCTTCGTCCATCTCGACGTCGATCTCTACGACAGCACGCTGGCGGGGCTCGCCTATTTCTATCCGCGCATGGTGCCGGGCGGGATCATCCTCAGCCACGACTTCTCGATGCTGCCCGGCGTCGAGCGCGCCTTCGCCGACTTTCTGATGGATCGCCCCGAGCGGCCGATCGAGCTGCCGAGCACGCAGGCGATGCTGGTCTGTATGGGCAAGGAAAGGCTGGCGGCATGACCATTCTCCTGATCCTGTTCGCGATCCTCGTCGCACTGCTGCTGCTGTGGTGGCTGGCCAGCGCCTGGTACATGGCGCAGCGCCGCCCCTATGAGTGCGAGCTGATCGCCTATCTCGCCAAAATCTATCATCGCTTCGGCATCACCGCCGATCCCGCGGGGTTCGAGCGCGACTATCTCGAGGTCAGCGATGGCGTCTGCCTCGCGCTCTATATTCTGCAGGGGCGGCCCGACGCGCCGGTCTATGTCTTCATGCCGGGCACCGCGGTCTATGCCCAGCTTTACGCGCAGCTGCTCGTCGACCTGCACGCGCGGGGCTATACGATCGTCGCCTATGATCCGCGCGGGCATGGCCGCAGCGGCGCCAAGCGCGGGCTGTTCACGATCCCGCAGATGATCGCCGACGGCCGCAAGGTCGCCGCCTACGCCCGCCACCGTTTCGGCAAGAAGGTAGTGTTCTCGGGGAGCAGCCAGGGCGGGGTGGTCTCGCTCTACGTTGCGGCGACCGCCGACCCCAATATCGCGACCGTCGTCTGCCACAATATCGCCTGGCTCGACGGCAACACGATCCGTCAGATCTCGATCTTCAGGCCGCCGCTGTTCCTGGTGCCGCTGCTCTGCCGGCTGTTCCTGCTGATGCGCGCCTGGTCGCTGCCGGTGAACTGGTACCTGCCGTTCAACAAGCTGCATCTCCCCAACGGCGGCCCGCCCGGCAGCGCGATGAAGCTGATGGAGAAGGATCCGCTGGCGACGCTCGCCTACAGCCTCGGCGCGATCTCGACGCTGGCCAAGACCAAGCCCGCGCATCCGCTCGACCGGATCACGATGCCGGTGATGCTGATCTCGTCGGAGGGCGACGAGGTGTTTCCCGTCGCCTATGAGCAGCGCATCTTCGCGATGCTGACCTGCGAGAAGCAGTTCCTGCTGCTCGGTGACCTTCCGCATCTGATGATCCTCACGCCGCCCGCCGAGCTCGTCGACGGCATCGACGCCTGGGTGCGCGCGCATGCGCCCTGACCCGTCCCCATCCCGCCGGGTTCGAAAGGAGGCCTCGTCATGACCATTCGCCAGCACCCCGTCGCCATCCTCGTCGCGGTCGCGATCCTGCTCGGCTATATGCTGACCAAGGCGTTGCTCGCCGGGCAATTCTGGTTCCACGGGCTGGCGCATTGGGTCGTGCTGGCGCGGCCGTTTCCCGATTGGGGCACGGGGCCGGCGCTGTACGGGGCGCTGCTGCCGTCGAAATGGCTGGGCACGCGCGCGCTGGGCGCTGCGATCGGGCTGCTCGCGGCGCTGACCGCCGCGTTCAGCGTGCGCGCCTATCATATGCCGGCGCTGTTCGCGTGCGAGGCCGCCGCGATCGAACTGCTCGACACGCTGTGGCTGGCGATCGGCAAGGCCGACGGCTGGTCGACCGCGGCGACGACTCAGACGATGACGACCAATCTGATCTGGGTCGCGCTGCTGCTGTTCGCGGCCTGGCTGCTGTCGGGGCTCCATGCCCGCGCGGTGCCGCATGCGATCCCTCGCGAGCCCGCGGGGCTGTCCACGGTGGCGCGCTTCCTCGACCGCTATTTCATCTATCTCTGCTATGCGGTCGCGATCGCCTATGCGGGGATGAAACTGCTCTTCGCCAAATGGTGGTATTTCGACAGCATCTGGTTCTGGACGCAGGCGTTCCGGCCGTTCCCGGACTGGGGGACGGGGGCGGACTTGTTCGGCGCGCTGCTACCCGCGCGGATGATCGGCACGCGCAACCTTGCCTTCGGCGCCTTCATTCTGTTCGCGCTCTGGTATGCGGTGAAGCGGCACGATCATCGGTTGCTCGCGCTGCTGCTGTTGCAGGGCGCGGTGATCGAGCTGTTTGACGGCTTCTGGCTCGCCAACGGCAAATATAATGCGGCGTGGGTCGGGCTCGACACCGACTTCTTCCTCAACGGCGGCTTCATCTGGGTCGCCGACCTCGTGCTCGCCGGCACCTATGTCCTCGGCCATGATCGGCGCCATGGGCCGGACGAGCTGGTGATCTAGGCGCGTGGCCTGTCATTGCGGGGTGCGCCGCGCCGAAGCAATCGAGGCTGCCGCTCGTGGCTCTGGATTGCGTCGCTAGACTGCCAATGACGGCGGGGCGCGTCCGCAAAGGCTACCGCGGCCCTCGCAGCTCCTGCAGCCGCCACACTGAACGATAGGACAGGGTCAGCGTCGCGAGCGGCGCAATGTCGATCCGGAGCGCCGAGGCGGCGGGTATCGCCAGCGTATGCACCAGCGCCGCCCGCATCACCGACGCATGGCTGACGACCAGCGTGGCGGGGCCGTCCGCCGCCTGCTCGGCCAGCCACGATCCGACCCGGTCAACCAGCGCCGCCATCGTCTCGCCCGCCGGCGGAGCGGCGGTCGGGTCCGCGATCCACGCGGCCAACTGGTCGGGCGCGTCTCGCTGCACATCCACGAGCGAGCGCCCGGTCCAACCGCCGAAATCCTGGTCCGCGAGGCGCGGCTCGATACGCGCCGCAAGCCCCCGCGCCTCGACCGTCTCGCGCGCCGATCGTGACGGACTCATGAGGATATGCGACGCGGAAGGGGCGAGGGGCCGAAACCCGGCGGCCTTGCGGCGCCCGCCCTCGTCGAGCGGTTCGTCGGCTGCCGGGAATCCACCGATCCGGCTCGAAGCCGTCGCGGCGGCGCAGAGGAAGGTCAGTCGCATCGCGGGGGCGCGGCCTCGGGCAAGATTGACGCGGTGGCCGCTTCCCCCCTAAGCAGGTGGCAGCGAGCCTTGGCAGAGAAGCCGGCGAGATTCCGGCACGGTCGCGCCACTGTTATCGCGGGAGCCTGCGCTCCTGTCGAGAGTCAGACCTCTGCCCTGGAACCCTATTCTTATCCGGGACGCGCTATCCCGTACGGAGAGACATCATGGCAACGGCTGCCCCCGCGTTCGACGATCCCTTCATTCCGGTATCCGGAGCGCCCGCGATCCCGGTCGGCGAGTTCGCGCCCTGGGCGGTGCTCGGGCTGCTGCTCGCGCTGATCCTGCTCTATTTCGTCAGCACCGAGCAGGGCGCCGTCGCGCTGTTCAAGGGCACGTCGGTGCACGAATTCGTGCATGACGGCCGCCATCTGCTCGGCTTTCCCTGCCACTAGGCAGGTCCGATGACCAAGGATCTGCTGTGGCGCGGGATGCTGGCGGGCATCCTCGCGGCCTTGCTCGCGACCCTGTTCGCCCGCGTCTATGCCGAGCCGCTGGTCGATCGCGCGATCGCGTTCGAGGCGGCGCATGAGTCGCACGCCGGGATGCATGGTGGCCATGACGACGACGGGGCCGAGGCGCCGGTCAGCCGCGCGGTGCAGAAGAGTCTCGGGCTGGCGACCGCGGCGGTGCTCTATGGCGCCGCGCTTGGCGGGATCTTCTCGCTCGTGTTCGCCTATTGCTACGGCCGCGTCGGCCGGATCGGGCCCAGGACGCTGGCGCTGCTGATCGCGGCGCTGGGTTTCGCGATCATCGCGGTCGTCCCCGCGCTCAAATATCCGCCCAACCCGCCCGCGGTCGGCCATGGCGACACGATCCAGCTGCGCACCGCCGCCTATTTCGCGATGATCGCGGTGTCGATCGTCGCGCTGATCGTCGCGGCGCGCGTGCGGACGATGCTGGTCGGGCGGTGGGGGGCGTTCAACGCGCTGGTCGGCGCGGTCGCGGCGTACATCCTCGTCGTCGCGCTGGCACAGATCGGCCTGCCGCGGATCGACGAGGTGCCGAACGATTTCCCCGCCTCGCTGCTGTGGGATTTCCGCATCGTCTCGCTCGGCATGCAGCTGATCCTGTGGGCGGCGATCGGGCTCGGCTTCGGCTGGATGGCCGAGCGGCGGCTGCGCCGGGGCGTCGCGCCGCGCTGATACAGACGCCCGGCGCGCCGGGCCCTCGATGAAGGACAGACAGATATCATGGCCAAGGTTCCGACCACCGTCATCACGGGCTTTCTCGGCGCGGGCAAGTCGACGCTGATCCGCCACCTGCTGCAGAACGCCAAGGGGCGCCGGCTCGCGCTGATCATCAACGAGTTCGGCGACGTCGGTGTCGACGGCGAGTTGATGAAGGGCTGCAACGACGCCGCCTGCCCCGAGGACGACATCGTCGAGCTCGCCAATGGCTGCATCTGCTGCACCGTCGCCGACGATTTCCTCCCGACGATGCAGAAGCTGCTCGATCGCGCCGACCCGCCCGAGCATATCATCATCGAAACCTCGGGGCTGGCGCTGCCCAAGCCGCTGGTCAAGGCGTTCCAATGGCCCGACATCCGCGCGCGGGCGACGGTCGACGGCGTGATCGCGCTGATCGATGCCGACGCGGTTGCCGCCGGGCGCTTCGCCACCGATGAGGTCGCGCTCGCGGCGGCGCGCGCCGCCGATCCGAACCTCGATCACGACAGTCCGCTCGAGGAATTGTACGAGGATCAGCTCGCCTGCGCCGATCTGGTCATCCTCAACAAGACCGATCTGGTCGATGCCGACGCACTCGCGACGGTCCAGCAGTCGATCGACGGCGAGACGCGCGCCGGCGTGCGGGTGATCCGCGCCAGCCACGGCGCGGTCGATATCGGCGTGCTGCTCGGGCTGGGGGCGGGCGCCGAGGACGATGTCGACGCGCGGGTGTCGCATCACGACAGCGAGGAGGATCACGACCATGACGATTTCGACAGCTTCGTCGTCCAGGCCGGCGAGATCGGCGACACCGCCGCGCTGATCGCCGCGATCGGCGGCGCGATCGAGGCGCACGACATATTGCGCGTCAAAGGCTTCGTCGCGGTGGCCGGCAAGCCGGCGCGGCTGCTGGTGCAGGGCGTCGGCCCGCGCATCCAGCATCATTTCGACCGCGCCTGGAAGCCCGACGAAGCGCGCCGTACCCAGCTGGTCGTGATCGGCCAGAAGGGTCTCGACCGCGCCGCGATCGAGACGGCGATCGGGGCTGCGACCGGGGCCGAGACCGGCTGATGCAGAGCGCTCGCCACAGTCCCGTTCGCACTGAGCGAAGTCGAAGTGCGTGTTGCAGGCGTTGCGCTTGGCGCATGTCCTTCGACTGCGCTCAGGACGAACGGGGTAGGTGGTTCGGGCCGGACGCCGGCTGATGCGGAACGCCGCCCCCACCTCCGTTCGCCCCTGCTCCGTTCGCACTGAGCGAAGTCGAAGTGCATGTTGCAAGCGGTGTGCCTGCGGCCTGTCCCTCGACTGCGCTCGGGACGAACGGGGTGGGTGGCTCGGGCCGGGCGCCGGTTGATGTGGAACGCCGCCCCCAACTCCGTTCTCCCTCACTCCGTTCGCTCCCACGCCGTTCGCACTGAGCGCAGTCGAAGTGCATGTCGCGGGCGGCGCGCTTGCGGACCGTCCCTCGACTGCGCTCGGGACGAACCGAACCGGTGGCACGGGCGGGGCGTCGGCTGATGCATCTTCTTTCCGCCACGTCCGGCACCGTCACCTCGGGCGAGGAGGCGATCGATCTCGGCCAGACGCCGGGCGACATCGTGCTGCTCACCGTGGCCGACAGCGACCTCGCCTGCTTCGCGCGCGCCGCCGAGGCGCTGGGCGAGGGCGCGCCGCGCGTCCGGCTCGCCAACCTGCTCCAGCTCAAACATCCTTACTCCGTCGACCTGTATGTCGAGGGGGTGATCCAGCACGCCAAATTCATCTGCGTCGTGCTGCTCGGCGGCAAGAGCTATTGGCCCTATGGCATTGACGAGATCGCCCGGGTGGCGCGCGAGCGCGGCATCGCCTTCGCCGCGATCGCCGACGGCCGCGAGGGCGACCCCGCGCTCGATCGCGCCTCGACGCTGCCGGCCGAGACCTGCGAGCGGCTGCGCGACTATCTGCGCCAGGGCGGCGTCGCCAACGCCGCGGCGTTCCTGCGCACCGCCGCCAGGCTGATCGGCAGCGATGCGGGGACGCCCGACGATCCGGTGCCCGTCGCCGACGCCGGCTTCTACGTCCCCGGCCACGAGCGGCCCGGGCTCGCCGAGGTGCGCGCGCGCTGGACAGGCGGGCGCCCGGTCGCGCTCGTCGTCTTCTACCGTGCGCTGCTCGTCGCGGGGACGCTCGAGGCGGTCGACGCGCTGGTCGGCGGGCTCGAGGCGGCGGGGCTCGACGTCGCCGCGGTGCATGTCCGCGCGCTGCGCGAACCATTCGCGGTCGACTGGCTGCGCGGCGTGCTGCCCGCGCTGGCGCCCGACGTAATCGTCAACGCGACCGCCTTCGCTTCGTCGGCACCGGGCGAGAACCGCGTGCCCGGCGTACTTGAGACGGCCGACTGCGCGATCCTGCAGACGCTGTTCGCCGGCGTCGAGCAATCCGCCTGGGAGGCGAGCGCGCGGGGGCTGGGGCCGCGCGACCTCGCGATGAACGTCGCGCTGCCCGAGGTCGACGGGCGGCTGTTCACCCGCGCGATCGCGTTCAAGGCGGCGGCGCGGTTCGATACGCGCACCGAATGCAGCATCGTCGTGCCGCGCGTCGTGCCCGACCGCGTCGCGTTCGTCGCCAAGGTCGCTGCGGGCTGGGCACGGCTGCGGCGAACGCCTGTCGTGGAACGGCGGATCGCGCTGGTGCTCGCCAACTATCCCAATCGCGACGGCCGGATCGGCAATGGCGTCGGGCTCGACACGCCCGCGAGCGCGGCGGCGATCCTGGTGGCGCTGGGAGAGGCGGGCTACGCGACCGGCGATGCGCCCGTTGACGGCGCCGCGCTGATGCGCGTGATGACGGGCGGGGTGACGAATCAGGCCGGGTCGCTGGATCGCGTCGCTCCCGACCAATCCCGTCACCCCGGCCATGAGCCGGGGTCTCGCTTCTTGTCCGCGGCGGAAGGCAGCGGGACCCCGGGTCAAGCCTGGGGTGACGAGGGAGTCGGGGGGTGTAGCCTGAGCCTCGCCGACTATCATGCCGCGTTCGACGCGATGCCGCTGGCCGTACGCGAGGCGGTCACACAGCGCTGGGGCGAACCCGCCGACGATCCCTTCGTGCGCGACCGCGCGTTCCGGCTTGCGGTCCATCGGTTCGGTGCGATCGCGGTGGCGGTGCAGCCGGCGCGGGGCTACAATATCGATCCCAAGACCAGCTATCACGACCCGGCGCTGCCGCCGCCGCACGGCTATCTCGCCTTCCACATCTGGCTCAACCAAAAGTTCGGCGCGCATGCGGTCGTGCATGTCGGCAAGCATGGCAATCTCGAATGGCTGCCGGGCAAGGCGCTGGCGCTGACCGAGACCTGCTTTCCCGAGATCTGCGCGGGCGCGGTGCCGCAGCTCTATCCGTTCATCGTCAACGATCCCGGCGAGGGCACGCAGGCCAAGCGCCGGATCGGCGCGGTGATCGTCGATCACCTCACCCCGCCGCTGACCCGCGCGGAGAGCTATGGCCCGCTCAAGCAGCTCGAAGCGCTGGTCGACGAATATTATCTCGCCGCCGGCATGGACCCGCGCCGGATCGTCCGGCTGCGCCGCGACATCCTCGATCTGGCTCGGTCGCAGGGGCTCGACAGCGACGCCGGGATGGTCGGCGAGGATGACGACGCGCTCGCCGCGCTCGACAATTATCTGTGCGAGCTCAAGGAGATGCAGATCCGCGACGGGCTGCACATCTTCACCCGCTCGCCCGAGGGCGGGCTGCGCGACGACCTGCTGATCGCGCTCGCCCGCACGCCGCGCGGCGACGGGCAGGGCGGCCATGCCTCGCTGCTGCGCGCGATGGCGGACGACCTCGCGCTCGGCTTCGATCCGCTCGACTGCACGATGGGCGACCGCTGGGAAGGGCCGCGGCCCGATGCGCTCGCGGCGGTGTCGGACGACCCGTGGCGGACCGCGGGGGATACGGTCGAGCGGCTGGAATTGCTGGCGCTGCGGCTGGTGGGGGGCAAGCCCCTCCCCTTGGGGGGGGGGGTGGGGGTGGGGCCTGTCTCCGAGCGCAGCGCCTGCGGAGACGCCCCACCCCCGACCCCTCCCCTGAAGGGGAGGGGAGAATGGCCCGCCACCGCCGCCGTGCTCGCCGCGATCCGCGACGACCTTGGCCCGCGCGTCGACGCGTGCGGCGATGCCGAGCGCACCGCGCTGCTGACCGGGCTCGACGGCCGCTTCGTCGCCCCCGGCCCCTCCGGCGCGCCGACGCGCGGGCGGCCCGACGTGCTGCCGACCGGGCGCAACTTCTATTCGGTCGACACCCGCGCCGTCCCCACCGCGACCGCCTGGGACTTGGGCTTCCGCTCGGCGCAGCTGCTCGTCGAGGACTTTTTCCAGCGCGAGGGTGAATACCCCCGCGCGATGGCGCTCTCCGCCTGGGGCACCGCCAACATGCGCACCGGCGGCGACGACATCGCGCAGGCGCTCGCGCTGATGGGCGCCCGACCGCGCTGGGACTGGACCTCGGGCCGCGTCACCGGCTTCGAGCTGATGAGCGTGACCGAACTCGGCCGCCCGCGCGTCGACGTCACCTTCCGCGTCTCGGGTTTCTTCCGCGACGCCTTCCCCGAGCAGATCGACCTGATCGACAGCGCCGCGCGCCAGATCATGGCGCTCGACGAGCCCGCGCACGACAATCCCGCCGCCGCGCGCCACCGCGCCGAGACCGCGGGCTTGGTCGACCGCGGCGTCGCAGCCACTGTGGCCGAGCGTCGCGCGGGCGCGCGCGTCTTCGGGTCCAAGCCGGGGGCCTATGGCGCGGGACTGCAGGCGATGATCGACGAGAAGCTCTGGCACGAGCGCGCCGATCTTGCCGGAATCTATCTTGACTGGGGCGGCTATGCCTATGGCGGCGGCATCGAGGGCGACGAAGAGCGCGAGCTGTTCGCGACGCGGCTGTCGGCGGTCGATGCGGTCGTGCAGAACCAGGACAATCGCGAGCACGACCTGCTCGACAGCGACGACTATTATCAGTTCGAGGGCGGGATCGCGGCGGCGATCGAGCACCTCAAGGGTGCCAAGCCGATCTCCTATCACAATGACCACAGCCGCCCCGAGCGGCCGGTGATCAGGACGCTCGAGGACGAGATCGGCCGGGTCGTGCGGGCGCGCGTCACCAATCCCAAGTGGATCGCGGGGGTGATGCGCCATGGCTACAAGGGCGCGTTCGAGATCGCCGCCTCGGTCGACTATCTCTTCGCCTTCGCCGCCACCACGCACGCGGTGCGCGACCATCATTTCGACGCGGTCCACGCCGCCTTCATCGAGGACGAGGCGGTGCGCGCCTTCCTGGCCGAGGCCAATCCGGCGGCGCTGCGCGAGACCGCGGCGCGGCTCGCCGAGGCGCTCGACCGCGGGCTGTGGAAACCCAAATCGAACAGCGCGGGCCTGCTGCTCGCCGAATTGCAGGAGTATGCCTGATGCAGGCCGACGACCGGAATCCCGCCGACGAGCCCCTCACGGGCGACGCGCGCCACAATGAGAAGATGAAGAAGAAGCAGGCCGCGCACGACAAGATCATGGCCAACAAGACGCAGGAAAAGGGCCTGCTGATCGTCCACACCGGCAAGGGCAAGGGCAAGACCACCGCTGCGCTCGGCATGGTGATCCGCGCGATCGGGCACGGCATGAAGATCGGCGTCGTCCAGTTCGTCAAGGGCGGCTGGGAGACCGGCGAGAAAACGGTGTTCGACGCCTTCCCAGACCAGGTCGAGTTCAAGCCGATGGGCGAGGGCTTCACCTGGAACACGCAGGACCGCGCGCGCGACATCGCGGTGGCGCGCGAGGCGTGGGAGGAGGTCAAGCGGATGATCGCCGATCCCGCCTATAAGATGGTGCTCGCCGACGAGCTCAACATCGTGCTGCGCTACGACTATCTGCCGCTCGACGAGGTGCTCGCGGTGCTCACCGCCAAGCCCGAGGACAAGCATGTCATCGTCACCGGCCGCAACGCGCCCGAGGCGCTGATGGAGGCGGCCGATCTCGTCACCGAGATGACGATGATCAAGCACCCGTTCCGCGCGGGCGTGAAGGCGCAGGCGGGGATCGAATTCTGAGCGAGCCGCCCGCCTTTTCCGCCGCCTTCCGCGACGAACTGCGCGCCCTGTTCGCGTGGCGGCGCGACGTGCGGCATTTCCGGACCGATCCGCTGCCCGCGGGCGCACTGAACGCGCTGCTCGCGCTCGCCGATCTCGCGCCGTCGGTCGGCAATGCGCAGCCGTGGCGGTTCGTGCGGATCGTCGACGCGGAACTCCGCGCGCGGCTGGCGGCGCATGTCGACGCCGAGAGCGAGCGGGCGGCGTGTCGCTACGATGCGGAGCGCGCTGCGGCCTATCGCGCGCTCAAGCTCCACGGGCTGCGCGAGGCACCCGAACTTGTCGCGGTGTTCTCGGAGGCGGCCCCGGTCGCGGGCCACGGGCTCGGCATCGCGACGATGCCCGAGATGCTGCGCTATTCGACCGCGATGGCGATCCACACGCTGTGGCTCGCCGCCCGCGCCCAAGGGATCGGGATCGGCTGGGTGTCGATCCTCGATCCGATCGTGGTCCACGCGATGCTGCGCGTGCCCGCGGACTGGTCGCTGATCGCGCTGCTCTGCATCGGCTATCCCGAGGACGAGCATGACACGCCCGAGCTCGAGCGTCGCGGCTGGCAGGCGCGCGACGCCGCGCCGGTCGAGACGCGCTGAGGCGATGTCCGCGCGCGCGCTGATCGTCGCCGCCGCCCGATCGGGAAGCGGCAAGACCGTGATCACGATCGGGTTGCAGCGCGCCCTGCGGCGCCAGGGGCTCGTCGTCGCGGGCGCCAAGCTCGGCCCCGACTATATCGATCCCGGCTTTCACGCCGCGGCGACGGGCATGCCGTCTGTCGCGCTCGACGGCTTCGCGATGTCGCCCGCGACGATGCGGGGGCTGGCGGCGCATATCGCGGCGGACACGCTCGTCGCGGAGGGGACGATGGGGCTGTTCGACGGGGTCGCGGGCGGCCAGGGCGCTACCGCCGACGTTGCGCGGACGCTTAACTGGCCGGTGCTGCTCGTGCTCGACGCGGGCGGATCGGCGCAGACCGTCGCCGCGCTCGCGCACGGGCTCGCCACCTATCCGGGCGGCCCGACCGTGATCGGCGCGATCGTCAACCGCGTCGCCAGCGATCGCCACGGACGGATGATCGCCGCCGGCTTCGCACAGATCGCGATACCCTTGCTGGGCATGATCCCGGCCGACGCGCGGCTGGCGTTGCCCTCGCGCCACCTCGGGCTCGTGCAGGCGGGCGAGACCGGCGCACTCGACGACCGGATCGACGCGATCGCCGACGTCGTCGCCGCGCACGTCGACCTTGCCGCCGTCCGCGCGGCGATGGTACCGGTCACTGAGGCGCCGCTGGCGACTATCTCGCTGCGCCCGCCCGGCCAGCGTATCGCGGTGGCGCGCGACGCGGCGTTCGGCTTCCTCTATCCGCACCTTCTCGACCAGTGGCGGCGGTCCGGCGCCGAGATCGCCTTCTTCTCGCCGCTTGCCGACCAGCCGCCGCCCGCGGACTGCGACGCCTGCTGGCTGCCGGGCGGCTATCCCGAGCTGCACGCGGCGCGGCTCGCGGCCAATCGCGCCTTTCTGGGCGGGCTGCGTGGCTTTGCCGGCGCGGTCCACGGCGAGTGCGGGGGCTATATGGTGCTCGGTGACGCGATCGAGGATGCCGACGGCGTATCCCACGCGATGGCCGGGCTGCTGCCGATCGAGACCAGCTTTGGGCGCCGCAAGCTGCATCTCGGCTATCGCCGCGCGCGCTGGCGGGGCGCGGTGCCCTTCGCGAGCGATGCCGAGACCAGCATCGGCCACGAATTCCACTATGCGACCATCACCCGCGATGACGGCGAGCCGCTCGCCGACATGACCGACGGCGAGGGCCGGGCGATCGGCTCCGCCGGATCGCGCCGCGGCCGGGTGACAGGGACCTTCTTCCACCTGATCGCCTGACCGACGACGCTTTTGGTGCGGCTCGGCGCTTCACAGAATCGTCATCCGCGCGCATAGTCGGGCGATGGATCCGACGCCCTTCGTACCGCTCCGCGTGTTCACCGCCTATACGATGCTCGAAGGCGCGATCGAGCCCAAGATCCTCGCCAAACATGCCCGCAAGCTGGGCTTTCCGGCGACCGCGATCTGCGACCGCAACGGCCTGTACGGCGCGATGGCCTATTCGGCGGCGGCCAAGGCGGAGGGGGTGCAGCCGATCATCGGGACGCTGCTCGCGGTCGCACGGCCGGGCGATTGCGGCGGTGCCGAGCCGGGCAAATCGCCGGTGATCGACTGGCTGCCGCTCTATGCGCAGGACGCGACCGGCTACGACAATCTCTGCGCGCTGGTCTCGTCGGCGCACCTCGGCCGACCGCTGGAGGACGACGCGCATGTCACGCTTGATGCGCTCGACGGCCGCACCGATGGGCTGATCGCGCTGACCGGCGCTGGCGACGGCGCGCTGGCGCGGCTGTTCGGGGCCGAACAGGCTGAGCATGGCGAACGCTATGCCGATCGCCTGGCGGCGCTGTTCGGCGACCGCCTCTATGTCGAGCTGGCACGGCGCGGCGATGCGATCGAGGAGGCGGCCGAGGCGGCGCTGATCGACCTCGCCTATGCGCGCGACTGGCCGCTGGTCGCGACCAACCCGGCCTGTTTCGCCGAAGCGCATTTCCACGCGGCGCACGACGCGATGCTGTGCATCGCCGACTCCGCCTATGTCGATTCGGGCGATCGTCGCTGCTCGTCGCCCGAGGCCTGGCTCAAGCCGGCGCAAGAGATGGCGCGGCTGTTCGCGGACCTACCCGAGGCGATCTTGAACACCCGCGTGGTGGCGCAGCGTACCGCCTTCGCCGCGCCCAAGCGCAAGCCGATCCTGCCCAGCCTCGCCGGCGATCGCGAGGGCGAGGCGGCGGCGCTGCGGGCGGATGCGCGCGCGGGGCTGATCGCGCGGTTGCGGTGGCAGGAACAGCTCGAAGCCATCGCTAAAAAGCCGTTCGTCCCGAGCGCAGTCGAGGGACAGGAGGCAGGCGCGGCGCTTGGGGCTGGTCCCTCGACTGCGCTCGGGACGAACGGAGGAGGGAATGCTGACCCCCTCTCCGAGACCGAGCTCGAAGCCAAATATGCCGCCTATTTCGAGCGGCTCGCCTTCGAGGTCGACGTCATCGTCGGCATGGGGTTTCCGGGCTATTTCCTGATCGTTGCCGACTTCATCAAATGGGCCAAGGATCATGACATTCCGGTCGGCCCGGGCCGCGGCTCGGGCGCCGGCTCGGTGGTCGCCTGGTCGCTGACCATCACCGATCTCGATCCGCTGCGGCTGGGGCTGCTGTTCGAGCGCTTCCTCAACCCCGAACGCGTGTCGATGCCCGACTTCGACATCGATTTCTGCGAAACCCGCCGCGGCGAGGTGATCCGCTACGTCCAAGAGAAATATGGCCGCGGCCAGGTCGCGCAGATCATCACCTTCGGGAAGCTCAAGGCACGCGCGGTGCTCAAGGACACCGGCCGCGTGCTGCAGATGAGCTATGGCCAGGTCGATCGCCTCGCCAAGCTGATCCCCAACCACCCGACTGACCCCTGGACGCTCGACCGCGCGATCAACGGCGTCTCCGAACTCGCGCACGAATATCGCCAGCCCGAGGTCAAGCGGCTGCTCGACCTGGCGATGCAGCTCGAGGGTTTCCCGCGCCACTCGTCGACCCATGCCGCGGGCGTGGTGATCGGCGACCGTCCGCTCGACCAGCTCGTCCCGCTCTATCGCGATCCGCGCTCGGACATGCCCGTCACCCAGTTCGACATGAAATATGTCGAGGAGGCGGGGCTGGTGAAGTTCGACTTCCTCGGGCTCAAGACGCTGTCGGTGCTGCACAAGGCGGTGCAGATGCTGGCGCTGCGCGGCATCGCGGTCGATCTCGCCGCGCTGACCTGGGACGATCCGGCGGTGTTCGAGCTGCTGATGAGCGGCAATACGGTGGGCGTGTTTCAGCTCGAATCCGAGGGCATGCGGCGCACGCTGTCGGCGGTGCGCCCGACGACGTTCGAGGACATCATCGCGCTGGTCTCGCTCTACCGGCCGGGCCCGATGGACAATATCCCGATGTTCGGCGCGCGCAAGAACGGGCGCGAGGACGTGCAATACCCGCACGCGCTGCTCGAGCCGGTGCTTCGCGAGACCTACGGCATCTTCGTCTACCAGGAGCAGGTGATGCAGGCCGCGCAGATCCTGGCGGGCTATTCGCTGGGCGGCGCCGATCTGCTGCGCCGCGCGATGGGCAAGAAGATCCAGGCCGAGATGGACCAGCAGCGCCAGATCTTCGTCGAGGGCTGCGCGACGCACAACCGGATCCCCGCGCAGAAGGCCAATGAGCTGTTCGACTTGATCGACAAGTTCGCGGGCTATGGTTTCAACAAGAGCCACGCCGCCGCCTATGCGCTGGTCGCCTATCAGACCGCGTGGATGAAGGCGCATCACAAGCCCGAATTCTTCGCCGCCTCGATGTGCTTCGACATGACGCAGACCGACAAGCTGGCGATCTTCGCCGACGACATGCGCCGGCTCGGCGTCGCCTGCCTGCCGCCCTCGATCAACCACAGCGCTGGCGAATTCACCGTCGAGACCAGGCCCGACGGCGGCCTGGCGGTGCGCTATGCCTTGGGTGCGCTCAAGGGCGTCGGCGAGCGCGCGATGGATGAGATGTGCGTCGAGCGCAGCGCCGGCGGACCGTTCAAGACGCTCGAGGATTTCGCCGACCGCATCGATCCGCGGCTGCTTAACCGCCGCCAGCTCGAAAGCCTCGCCGCGGGCGGTGCGTTCGAGGCGCTCGGCCACGACCGCGCGACGATCTTCGCCGCCGCCGAGACGATCCTCGCGCACGCCAATGCGGCGGCGGCGGCGCGGATCAGCGGACAGGGCGGGCTGTTCGGCGGCGACATGGCCGCCGACGTGCCGCCGATCCGGCTGCCCACCGGCCAGCATTGGTCGATGGCGGAGACGATGGCCGCCGAGAAGGAGGCGTTCGGCTTCTATTTCTCGGCGCATCCGACCGACAGCTATCGCCATCTCGCGCAGGCGCATGGCTGCCGCAGCTTCACCGAATGGTGTGCGATGCCCGCGCCGCCGCAACCCGAGCCCGACGAGCGCGGCCGCCGCCAGCCGGCGCCGACGGTCTCGATGGCCGCGCTGATCGAGGACGCGCGCTGGCGCACCTCGGCCAAGGGCCGCCGCTATCTGATGATCGCCTGTTCGGACGCCTCGGGGCAGTTCCAGGCGAGCTGCTTCGACGACGAGGTTTCCGTCCGCATCGAGGAGGCGGCCAAGGCGGGCGGCTGCGGCCTGCTGTCGGTCGAGCTCGACCGCAAGCCTGGCGACGAGACGCCGCGTGTCACCATCCGCAACATCCGCCCGTTCGAGGGCATGACGATCGCGACGCGGCTGCGGCTCGACGTCACGCTCGACGATCCGGCGGGGGCAGCGGCGCTGGCGCGCGCGCTCGACGGGTTGCGCGGCGGGCGCGGCGAGCTCCATCTGTTCGCGAACCTGCCCAATGGCGATACCGCGCATCTGATCGCCGGGCGCGACTATCTGTTCGATGCCGAGATGGTCCAGCGGATCGAGAAGCTTCCCGGCGTCGCTGCGGCGCGGCTGGCGCCGGTCGAAGGGCCGCGGCTGGCCTTGGTGGGGTAGGGTTATGGCACGGATGACGAGCTTCGCCGAATTCTGGCCGCACTATCTGCGCGAGCACGCCCGCCCGGCGACGCGCGCGCTCCATTATGCCGGGACCAGTCTCGTCCTCCTGTGCGCGATCGCCGGCATCGCCTCCGGCCATGGCTGGTGGTTCGCCGCGATGCCGGTGGCGGGCTATGCCTTCGCGTGGCTCGCGCACCTCACCGTCGAGCACAACCGCCCCGCGACCTTCACCCACCCGCTATGGTCGCTCGCGGCGGACTTTCGCATGTATGGCTGCTGGATCAGCGGACGATTGGCGCCGGAGCTCGAGCGGGCCGGCGTCGCGCCGCGCGAGCGTCGCTAGGGCCGCCTGCTATCGGATGGATGCACCGTCGCGGCGATCGACGGACATGGAGATGTGGATCGTTCGGTTGGCGAACCGGAGCGCACATGTCTGTGCCGATGGCCGCGCTCCGCTAAAATAGCGACATTTGCTGCCCCGGCAGCACCGGCGGTCGGAACAGGTCGGTGCGCAGCGCCATCCGCTCGCGGCCGAGCCCCGCCTTGCGCACCGCGATAGTGAAGCGCGTACGGAGCAGCTCCGCCCAGGGCCCCTGGCCCTTCATCCGCGTGAAGAAATTGCCGTCATTGTCGCGGCCGCCGCGGATCGACTGGATCGTCGCCATCACCTTGGCGGCGCGATCGGGATGATGCGCCTCGAGCCAGGCGCGGAACAGCGGTGCGACCTCGTGGGGCAGGCGCACCGGCAGGAAGAACACGCCCCGCGCGCCCGCCTGCGCCGCGCGCTCGACGAGATGCTCGATTTCGTGATCGGTGATCTGCGGGATCACCGGCGCGATCGAGACATGGACGGGCACGCCCGCGTCGGCCAGCGTCCGCACCGCGGCCAGCCGCCGCTCGGGATGCGGCGCGCGCGGCTCGAGCGTGCGCGCGGTCTTGGGGTCGAGCGAGGTGATCGACATCGCCACCGCCGCGAGACCGTCCGCCGCCATGCCGCGGAGCAGCTCGAGGTCGGCGAGCACGCGGTCCGACTTGGTGGTGATCGTGATCGGATGCCGGGTCTCGGCGAGCACCGCGAGGCAGGCGCGCGTGATCCGGTAGCGCGCCTCGATCGGCTGATAGGGATCGGTGTTGGTGCCGAAGGCGATCGGCCGGCAGCGATAGCCAGGCGCGGCGAGTTCGCGGCGCAGCAGGTCGGCCGCGTCCGGCTTGGCGAACAGCCGCGTCTCGAAGTCGAGCCCCGGCGAGAGATCGTGGAAGGCGTGCGTCGGCCGTGCGAAGCAATAGATGCAGCCATGCTCGCAGCCCCGGTACGGGTTGATCGAGCGGTCGAAGCCGATGTCGGGCGAGCTGTTGCGGGCGATGATCGTCTTCGGCTTTTCGATCGTCACGATCGTCCGCAGGGGCGGCGCCTCGCCGTCGATGTCGTGGCGCTGGTCGAGCCAGTCGCCATCGGCCTCGCGCGCTGCCAGCCCGAAGCGCTGGGGCCGGTCGTTGACCGTCGCGCCGCGTCCGGATCGTTGCTCGGGATACCGACTCGCCATTGACAGACCATAGCGCGCCCGTCAGAACAAAGAAAGAACAATGGGAGGCGAACGATGGCTCGGATCAGCTTTGTCGAACTGCCGGTCGCGGACACCGCCGCGGCCAGAGCCTTTTACGAAACGACCTTCGGCTGGGCGTTGACCGCCTTCGGCCCGAGCTATGCCTCGACGATGACCGGCGACGTCGACCTCGGTCTGCAGGGCGATGTACGCGAAGCGACCCAAGCGCCACTGGTGGTGATCGACGTCCGCGATCTCGACGCCTGGCCGGCGAGGGTCGAGGCCGCGGGCGGTACGGTGGTGCGGCCGATCTTCGCCTTTCCCGGCGGCCGGCGTTTTCATTTTACCGACCCGTCCGGCCATGAACTGGCGGTAATGGAGGCCGACCGCTGAGCGCCCCGCGGCGGCGAGCCGCAACCATTGCGGGTATCGCCGGTTGTATCGGCAACGACATAATCGTCGCCCGGAGGATGCCATGACCAAGAAACCGCTGCTCGCAATCGCGGCTGCCCTGCCGCTCGCCGGATGCGTCGGCTATGGCGGTGGCGGCTATGGCGGTGGATATGGCTATGGCTATACCGGCCCGGCCGGCGGACCGATCGGCTATGACGGCTATTATGACGATTATTATGGCCCGATCACCGACGGCTATTGGGGCGACGGCGGCGTGTTCTATTACCGCAATTCCGATCATGGTCGGTTCCGCGCCGATCGCAGCGGTCACTTCCGGCATGATATGAACGGTGGCCCGGGCGGCCCCGGTGGGCTCGGCGGGCCCGGCCAGGGGCAGCACGGCGGGCCGGGCGGTCATGGTCGGCCGGGCGGCCAATATCACCCGATGCACGGCACCTTCACCCCGCCGCCGCCGCGGGCTGGCGGTCGCCATCGCTGAACGGTGCCGCGGTAGCAGGCGGACTTCGTCGTCCGATCTGGCATGATCGTCGAAAACCGACGTCGAGCCGCCTAACGCTCCATCAGCCGCGGCATCAGCTCGACGAAATTGCAGGGGCGGTGGCGGATGTCGAGCTGGGTCGCGAGAATGTCGTCCCAGCCATCCTTCACCGCGCCGGTCGAGCCGGGTAGCGCGAAGATATAGGTGCCGGCGGCAACCCCGGCGCAGGCGCGCGACTGGATCGTCGAGGTGCCGATCTTGGCGTAGCTCAGCCAGCGGAAGAGCTCGCCGAAGCCGGGGATCTCCTTGTCCCAGACGCGCGCGAACGCCTCAGGGGTGACGTCGCGACCGGTGACGCCGGTGCCCCCGGTCGCGATCACGCAATCGACCTGCGGGTCGGCGATCCAGCCCTGCAGCCGCGCGACGATCAGCGCGGCATCGTCTTTCTCGATCGCGCGGTCCGCCAGGATATGGCCCGCGCCGGTCAGCCGCGCGACCAGCGTGTCGCCCGAGCGGTCGTCGGCGGCGCCGCGCGTGTCCGAGACGGTGAGGACGGCGATGCGGACGGGGCGGAAGGCGATCGTCTCGTCGATCGCCATCAGTTGACCAGCGTCGCCGCGGTAAGCCGGGTCGTCGCGGACGCAAGCCCGGCGCGCGCGGCGCCGGCGCGACCCGGGAAGCGCGGCCACGCGCCCTGCGCCAGCGCCTTCAGGCTGACCGTCTTCTCGCCCGATTGGCGCTCGTACATCCAATAGTTGCGCAGCACGGTGGTCACATAGCCGCGGGTTTCGGCATAAGGGATGCTCTCGATATAGAGCAGCGGATCGGCGTCGGCATGCGCGGCCAAGTTCCAGCGCGCGACCGCATTGGGGCCGGCATTATAGGCGGCGATCACCTTGGGCAGCAGACCGCCGGTCGCATCGGTTTGGTCGGCGAGCTGCGCGAGATAGGCCTGGCCATAGGCCATGTTGACCTGCGGGCTGTTGAGCGTGGCGCGATCCGCCGGCGATCCGCCGCGACGGCGCTCGACGAGATCGGCGGTGCCCGGCATCACGCCCATCAGCCCGCGCGCGCCGGCGCCGCTCAGCGCATCGGTGCGGAAGCGCGATTCCTGCAGCGTGTGCGCGAACACCAGCGCCTTGTCGACCTGCCAGCCGCCCTGCGGCACCCAGTTGGGCGCGGGATAGCGCGCCGAGGCCTCGACGACCTCGCCGGTCGGGCAATTGTGCGCGAGCCAGATCTGCGTCGCGGGCAGATCGAGCCGCGCGGCAAGATGGAGCAGCTTCTTGTGGTCGGCGACGTCGCCGATCTTGGCCTGCCAGCGCAGCATCACGTCGGCGAGGCCATATTCGCCGATCTCGGCGAGAGCCGCGGCACGGCGGACGTCGGGATGTGTCGCCAGCGACGACCATTCCTCGCCGGTCAGCCGCGGCGCCACCGCCGAGCTCGGCACGACGATGCCGAGCAGCCGCGCTGCGATCAGCCCGTAGAAGGTCTCGGGATTGCGCGCGGCGGCGCGGAGCCGCTGCTGGACCTTGTCGAACCGCCCGCAGGCCATTTCGGCGCGCGCCGTCCAGAACAGGCCGGCGGCGCGCATTTCGGCGTCGCTGGCATTGCTGCCGACGCGGGTGAAGGCCTCCTCGGCCGGGCCGCATTGCTGCTGACGCCACGCGGATAGGCCCTGCACCCACGCCGCCTGCACCGACCAGTCGCCCGCGCCGTGCGCGGCCTGTGCGGCGAGACGGGTGGCGTCGGCATCGTCGCCGCCGAGATAATAGCTCCACGCGACGCGCTGCTGCCATTCGGTCGCGGCTTCGGGGGAGAGCTGGGGTAGCGCGCCGGTGAGCAGGAGTTCGGCATCCGCGGGCTTGTCGGCCTTGAGCAGCGGCTTGGCCTGCGCGGCGAGCGCGGCGGCGGCGAGATCGCCGCTGGCGGCGCGCGCGGCGAGCCGGCGCGGCTGGCCATCGACCCAATCGAGATCGCGCGGTGCGGGCAGCGCGGGCAGGTCGACCAGCCCGCGCTTTTTGGCGAGCGCGGCGAGTTGCGGCGCCTGCGGCAAATCGGGGGCGGCGGCGAGCAGCGCGAGCAGGTCGTCGCCGCCAACGCGGGGGCTGTTCTTGGCGAGATAGAGTTCGGCGCGCGCGACCGGGGTCAGCACGCCGTCGCCGGCGGCCAGGATACCCGCCTGCGCGTCCGACCAGCGACCGCTGCGGATCGCGCCGAAGATCGCGGCGTAGGCGGCGCGCTGGTCGGCGGTGAGCGCGGCGTTGCTGCTGGCCGTCGTCGCCGGCGTCGCGGCGCTTTCGCTGCGCAGCGCGGCGGGGGCGGGGATCGCGTCGGACGCGGCCTGCGACGGCGCGGCCAGCAGCACCGCGGCAAGCGCGGAGGCGATGGCGAGGGGGCGGGGGTTCACCGGGCAAGCACTCCGAGCAGCAGGC
>NZ_CALMAW010000065.1 GCF_937859915.1 uncultured Sphingomonas sp.
GACCGGCCCCCTCCGGCGACCGACGAAACGGCGTACGGCTCACCACAGGGACACAGCGACGGTCGCGGCCTGCAGCGCGCAGGCGAGGCCGGCCAAGGCGAGCGCCAGCAGCCGGACCGGCTGCGCCTCGGCGCGTCGCTCGGCGCCGGCAATCCGGGTTTCGATCCGCAGCCGCTGCGCGTGGGAGATGGCGGCGGCGTGGACCGCCTCGGGCGCGAGCACCGCGATCGTCTCGGCCAGTCGCGCGCCCGTGCGTGCGGCGCGCCGGATCGGCGAGGGGCGGGTGTCGGCGAAGAAGCGGCGGATCGCGGCGAGCAGGTTGAAGTCGCCGGGAAGGCGGTGCGCGGTCGAATCGAGCATCCCCAGCGCGCGCCAGAACAGCAGGTGCCGGGTCTCCATGCGGACGTGGTGCGCGCGCATCTGCGCGAACATGAAGCCCTGGTAGCGTGCGGTAAGCTGAAGCGCGACCGGGGTAGCGGGGTCGCTGGCGGCGCGGTGCCAGTCCGCCAGCACCGCGGTCGCGCTGCGCCGGAACGCGGCGAAATCGGTGCGCGGCCCGGGGTGGACCAGCCTCGCATAGCAGTCGAACGCCGCGTCGATCCGGCCGAGCGCGAGATGCTCGACATAGCAGGCCAGCGTCGCGCGGTCGTCGCGGCTCAGGTCGCCGAAGATGCCGAAATCGATCAGCGCGATCCCGCCGTCAGCGGCGACCAGCACATTGGCGGGGTGCGGGTCGCCGTGGAACAGACCGGTGACGAACAGCTGGCGGAGGAAGGCGCGCGCCAGCCGCGCGACGATCGCGGCGGGCGCGACGCCGGGCACGATCCGCGCGAAGGCGTCGGGCTCGCCGGCATCGGTGGCAGCGAGGATGCGCGCGAGCGGCACCGCCTCGATATAGTCCATCACCAGCAGCCGTTCGGTGGTGAGCGCCCAATCGATCGCCGGCACGCGCACGCCGCTGTACGGATCCGCCGCGATCCGCGCCGCGGTCTCGCCCTCGGCGCGGAAATCGATCTCGCGCAGCGTGAAGGCGGCGATCTCGGCGACCAGCTCGGCGGCACGGAGGGTGCCGAACAGGCCGAGGCGGTCTGCGATCCGCGCCACCGCGCCGAGGATGCGGAAGTCCGTGGTCAGCCGCGCCGCCAGACCCGGGCGCTGGACCTTGACCGCGACCAGCCTGCCGTCGGCGGTGCGCGCGCGGTGGACCTGCGCGATCGAGGCGGCGCCAATCGGCGCGCGGCCGAATTCGCGAAAGACGCGCGCCATCGGCTGCCCGAGTTCGCGGTCGACGATGGTGCGGACCAGCGCCGGCGGCATCGCCGGTACCGCGTCGAACAGGCGCGCCAGTTCGGTGCAGGTCTCGGCGGAGAAAAGGTCGCGGCGAATCGCGAGATATTGGCCGATCTTGATCGTCGTCACGCCCCCCGCCTCGAGCATCCGGCGCAGCGCGACGTGCGCGGCGCCGGGGTCGCGTCGCCGCATCGCGACACGCCGGATGGCGGGCAGAAGCAGTCCGCGGCAGGCCAGCAGCAGAAGCGAGAGCGTGCGCACGACAAGCGGGATAGCGGCCTCCTCCCCCAACAGGCTCGAACTGCGACACTAATCCAAGACCCGCGACTTTCGGGGCGGACATCATCCATAATGGAGACCATGATCCCGTTTCGGACGCGATAGACCCGGATGCGGATCATCTGCGCTTTGTTTGGATCACGATGTCGACCATAGTCGATTCATCGAATAGTCCCAGATGGCGAGGGAGTGCGATATGGCCGCGATTGCCCGTTCAACCGACGACGACACCGATCTGCGCGATCGCCAGGAGCGCGACCGGCTGGTGCGCCGCGCGCGCCGCGAACCGCCGCGCTATGTTCGCGACTCCGGGCGGCTCAGCGACAATGTCCAGACGATCGATCGCGTCGCCGACCGCATCGCCAACGACGTCAACGCGCTGACCCGCGCGTGGAGCGCCTCCAACGCCGAGGTCTTCAAGGGCGTCGTCACCGTGGTCGGCAACATCGCGCTCGACCTGTTCGGCGACGCGCGGCGCTATCGCCCGTCCGCCTATGACGACGGCGATCGCGATCGCGACCGTGACCGTGATCGCGGGAGCGCATCCCGCCGCCGCCGGCCGGACGCGGTCGAGGAGGTCGGCGGCGACCTCGCCGGCTTCACCCATTCGCTGTCCGATGCCTTTGCCGGCGCGGCCAGCGTCGTCGCGCGCTCGAGCCGGCGGTTCCAGGAGGAGTTCGACACGGCGCTCGACGAGTCCGCCGACTTCGACTCGGACATCGGTCGCTCGGACACCGACCCGAGCCGGGAGCCCAGCCGCGACCGGCCGGCGCGCGATGCGCAGGATGCGGTCGGCGAGGCGGGCGCCAGGGTGGGCGCGGCGGTCGACGATGTCGGCGCCGCGGCCGACACTGTCGCCGCGGATCTCGGCGACGGGCCGCCCGGGCGACGCCGTCCCCGCTGATCGCCCTGCGAGCGGCGGCACCAGACCGCGCGGCGGTCCGCGCAAGGGGGGAAGCTATGCGCAACGCACCGACGCGAGGCAGTGCCAGCGGGCATCTGGCCCCAGATGCTTGAGTGGCTGATCGGCAAGCTCCTGTGGCTCTACTGGCGCGCCAACCGCCCGTTCCTGGTGCGGTTCGCGCCCGCGCTGATCGGCCCCAACCCGGCCAATCCCGATCTCGAGCCAGACGGCCGCGCGGTGATCCGCGAACTCGACCGGCTGCTCAGCCTGATGACCACCGCGGTGTTCGTGCAGGCTGCGTCGAGCGTGCTGGCGATGCCGCTATGGGTGCCCAAACGGCTGCCCTATTCGCCCGTCTGGCGGACCTTGCTGTTCCTGTTCGTGCCGGTCTGGAGCCAGGTCGCGCGGATCGGCTTCTGCTTCCGCAGCAAGGCGGCGCGCGTGCGCATCGTCGACACGCTGTTCAGCCGGCTCGGCGACCAGGCGGCGGCCGAGGAGAGCCTGCCGATCAAGAGCATCATCGTGATCGGCGCGGTCAAGACGCTGATCACCGGCGCCTATCTCGATCTCGACCGGACCTGGCGCGGGCTCGACTATCAGCGTTTCCAGACGCGGCCATGGATACCGCCGAGCGGGCCCGATCTCGCCAACCCGGCACGTTCGCCGGCCTCGACGCTGCTGATGGAACGCCGCGTCCGGCTTGCCGACGTCGCCAAGAAGCCGGGCGGGCGCACCACCTATCTGGTGATCGGATCGGGGGCGGGCGGGGCGACCGCCGCCTATTTCATCCAGCAAGCCGATCCGTCCGCGCGGATCGTGATCGTCGAATCGGGGCCTCTCGTCCCCAACGACCAACTGCCCGACCATCTCATGCAGGCGGCCTCGACGATCTACATGAATGGCGGCTTCACGCTGTCGGCGGACGAATGTTCGACCTTCGTGCAGGCGCGCACCGTCGGCGGCGGCACGCTGGTCAACAATTCGGTCGCCTGGAAGCCCGATGGCTTCTGGTGGGACGAGGTGGTGGTCAAGCGTTGGGAGCGGTTCGGGGTGAAGCTCGACTGGCCGCGGCTGCACCGCAGCTATGACGCGATGCTCGCGCTGATCCATGCCGCACCGGTCAAGCCCGTGGTGATGGCGCCGATGGCCGAGACGCTGCGCCAGGGCTTCGCCGACACCGGCCACGGCGCGGTCGACGTCACGATCGACACGCTGAACTGCATCGGCTGCGGGCGGTGCAATTCGGGCTGCCGCTACGCCGCCAAGCAATCGATGAACGAGACGACGCTGCCCGCGGTGGTCGCGGCCGGCGGACTGCTCGTCCCCGATGCGCATGTCACCAGGCTCGCCCTCGACGGCCCGCGCGGCGCGCAAATCTGCCGCGGCGCGCATGTCCGCGGCGAGGACGGCGTCGAGCGGCTGGTCGAGGCCGACAAGATCGTGCTCGCCGCCGGGACCTTCGCCTCGACCAAGATCCTGCGACGCAGCGGTTTTTCGGGCGCGCTGCCGGGCGTGCGCACCGTCGGCAAGCGCTTTTCGGGCAATATGGGCACGCCGGTGTTCGGCGAATTCGCGACCGACCAGTTCGGCGCGCGGGGCATCCAGGTCGGCTATGCGATCGAGATGCCGGACGAGCGGATGGTGATCGAGACCGCCTTCGGCCCGCCCGCGACGATCGGCATGGAGGCACCGCAATGGGGGCGCGACTTCATGGGGCTGCTCGACAATTACAACCGGATCGCGGTCGCGGTGCCGGTGATCGGCGCCAATGCCTATGGCACGATCGACGCCGACCTCTCGGCGAGCGGCTACACGATCTCCTATAAACTCGACGACGACGACTGGTATCGGCTGACGTTGGGGATGAAGGCGGCGGGCAAGGCGATGTTCGCCGCGGGCGCGACGCGCATCGGATCGAGCCGCTTCGACGCGACCTGGGCGACCGCCCCTGACCAGCTCGACGCCTATTTCGGCGCGGTCGGCCCGCTGCAATATCTCAAGGTGACGACCGCGCATCTCCAGGGCGGCAACGTGCTCCACCAGAGTCCGGCGCAGGGCGTCGTCGACATGGAGATGCGCGTCCACGGCATCGACCGGCTGTGGATCACCGACGCCAGCATCATCCCCTCGCCGATCACGGTGAATCTGCAGATGACCGTGATGGCGCTCGCCCATTATGCCGCGGCCGGGATCGTCGCGGCCGGCGCATAGCCGCGGATCCCTTCAGCCACGTCGCCGGCCGGCTGCGCCACCAGCTATCCAACCGTCCTTGCGCGCCGCGTCGCAGCCACGCAGTCCAGTCCGACCGCTCGGGGCGCTGGATGGCGTCGCTGCGCTCGCAAGGACGACCAGCGACAGTAGATCTAAAAACGAACTGACTGCCGCTCCAAAACGGAGAAATGAAACTCGTCCGCGGATCAGGATGACCAAGCGACGACACGACTAAAGTCGTAGCGTCGCGGCAGGCACGAACCGGGGATGATCATGAAAACACTCGTGACGGGCAGCACCGGGTTGATCGGATCGCGCGTCGTGCGCAAGCTGGTCGCGCGCGGTCATGATGTCCGCTGTCTCGTCCGTTCCGATCGCCGCCGTGCCCGGCTGGCCGGGCTGCCGGTCGAGCAGGTCCGCGGCGACCTCGGCGACTCGCTCAGCCTCGCGCGGGCGGCCGCGGGCTGCGATGCCTGCATCCATCTCGCAGGGGTGAGCGGCTGGGAGCATATCGCCAGCCCCGCGGTTCACGACATCGTCCATGGCGGCACGCAGCGCATGCTCGAGGCGGCGCAGGCGGCGGGTGCGCGGCGCTTCCTCTATGTTTCGTCGACCGCGGCGATCGACGGCACCGAACGCCCTACCGTGCTCGACGAGACCAGCCGCTTCTCGCTCGCGCGTTCGGGGCTGGTCTATGCCACCGCCAAGCATGCCGCGGAGAAGGCGGTGCTCGCGCGCAACCGGGCTGGTTTCGAGACGCTGATCGTCAACCCGGCTGAAACCTACGGCGCCGACGATCTCGACTGGATCACCGCGGGGAGCATCCGCGACATATTGCGCGGCTGGCCGGCGCTGGCGACGATCGGCGGCACCTCGGTGGTCCATGTCGACGACGTTGCCGACGGGGTCGCCACCGCGATCGACCGCGGCCGGGCCGGGCAGCGCTATATCCTCGGCGGCGACAATCTGACGATCGCCGAACTGGTGCGGCTGGTGCTCGACCTCGCCGATGCGCGGCGGCCGGTGATCGTGGTGCCGTTCGCGGCGCTGCGCGCGGCGGTCGCGGCCTGCCGGCTGCTCAGGCTGGCGCCGCCGGTCGAGCCCGGCGTGCTCGGCTATCTGCGGCTCTACTGGTTCGTCGACTCGACCAAGGCGCGGACCGAATTCGGCTACGCGCCGCGCGATGCGCGCGAGACGATGGCGCCCGTCGTCCGCTGGGTCCGCGAGCGGATCGCGGCGCGCGCTGCCGATATGCCGCGGGTCGAGCTGGCCCCGCCGCTCGCCGCCGATACGGGGCCGCGGTCGGCGCCGACGCGGCTGGCGCGCTGACCGTGACGCGACCGGCCGACATTGCCGACGGGATGACCCTGGCCGATCTGCTCGGCCTGCGCGCGAGCGGGGCGGGGCGGGGCGGCTTCCGCTATCTCGGCGACGACGAGGGCGGCGCGGCCGAGGGCCAGTGGCTCGACTATGCCACGCTCGAGCGACGCGCGCGCTATCTTGCGGTGCGGTTGCGTGATTTCGCCGATCGCGGCGACCGGGTGCTGCTCTATTATCCCCCGGGGCTCGACTTCATCATCGGCTTCTTCGCCGCGACCCTCGCCGGGCTGGTCGGCGTGCCGATCGCCTGTCCGCGCGGCGTGCCGATCCGCGCGGAGGAGTTCGCGGGCGCCGCCGCGGCGATCGGCGACTGCACGCCGCGGCTGGCGCTCACCGTCGAGG
>NZ_CALMAW010000066.1 GCF_937859915.1 uncultured Sphingomonas sp.
GACGAGGTGGGTGGCGGTGGAGGTCACGACCTGATCCTCCCCGAGCTCGCTTGGGGAGGGGGACCGCTCGCGACGCGAGTGGTGGAGGGGGACGCGCTACGCATCGCCCCTCCACCACCCTGCGGGTGGTCCCCCTCCCCATCTGCGATGGGGAGGATCAGAAGAGGATTCATATCTTCCAGCCGCTGTGGATCGCGACCAG
Source organism: uncultured Sphingomonas sp. (assembly GCF_937859915.1). Lineage (GTDB taxonomy): Bacteria > Pseudomonadota > Alphaproteobacteria > Sphingomonadales > Sphingomonadaceae > Solisphingomonas. The sequence goes on from NZ_CALMAW010000066.1 coordinate 203, forward strand.
CCCGCCGAGGATCGGCTCGACCTTGGCATTCACGAACCCCGCCTCGCCGATCATCGCCTTGAAGGTCGGCATGTCGGGGAAGCGGCGGATCGATTCGATCAAATAGCGGTAGCTCTCCTCGTCCTGCGCGATCAGCTTGCCGACCTTGGGGACGACGCGGTGCGAATAGGCGTCGTAGACCTCCTTGAAGCCCGGCCAGGTCGTCGTCGAGAATTCGAGGCAGTAGAAGCGCCCGCCGCGCTTGAGCACGCGGTGCGCCTCGCGCAGCGCCTTGGGTATGTCGGTGACGTTGCGGATTCCGAAGGCAATCGTATAGGCGTCGAACGCCTTGTCGGCGAAGCTCAGCGTCTCGGCATTCTCCTCCGCCCAGACCAGGCCGTCGATGCCCTTCTTGGCAGCGCGCTCGACGCCGACGCCGAGCATCGCCGGGTTGATGTCGGCGACCGTCACCGCGGCGCCGTGCCGGGCGAGCCGGAAGGCGATGTCGCCGGTGCCGCCGGCCATGTCGAGGATCGCCTCGCCGGCGCGCGGCTTCACGCGGCGGACGAACTGGTCCTTCCACAACCGGTGCATGCCCCCCGACATCGCGTCGTTCATGATGTCGTAGCGCTGGGCGACCCGCGCGAAGACGTCGCCGACGAGCTTGGTCTTGTCCTGGGCGGGCACGTCGGCATAGCCGAACGAAACGGTGTCTTGGTCCATGGGCGCAGCGCTTAGCCCATGCCTTGTGCCCCAAGCAATTCGATCCTAGCTCCGCCCACGAATATGCCCGAGCTTCCCGAAGTCGAGACCACCGTCCGCGGCCTGTCGAGCGTGCTGCTGGGCGCGCGGCTGACCCGCGTCGAGCCGCGCCGCGCCGATCTGCGCCGTGCCTTTCCGGTCGACCTGCGCCAGCGGCTGACCGGCGCGCGCGTCACGGGTCTGGGGCGGCGCGCCAAATATGGGCTGATCCACACCGATCGCGACGACACGATGATCTTCCACCTCGGCATGTCGGGGCGCTGGCGGATCGACCCCGAGGCATTGGGCGCGCACGACCACCTCCTCGTCGAGACCGAGGCGGGCAGGCTGCTGTCGCTCGCCGACCCGCGGCGCTTCGGCTCGGTCGACCTGGTCGCGACGGGCGATCTCGACGCCTGGCCCGCCTTCGCCGCGCTCGGGCCCGAGCCGCTCGGTCCTGAGTTCGACGCGGACGTGCTGGCCGTAGCGCTCGCCGGCCGGGTCGCGCCGATCAAGGCGATGCTGCTCGACCAGCGCATCGTCGCGGGGCTGGGCAACATCTATGTCTGCGAGGCGCTCAACATGGCGGGAATCGCGCCGACGCGGGCGGCGGGCCGGATCGCGCGCAAGCGGCTGGTGCCGCTGGTCGAAGCGATTCGCGAGGTGCTGCTCTCCGCGATCGAGGCGGGCGGTTCGACGCTGCGCGACTATGCCCGGCCGGATGGCGAGCTCGGCTATTTCTCCAAGCAGTTCCGCGTCTATGCCCGCGAGGGCGAAGCCTGTCCGTGCGGCGGGGTGGTCCGGCGGCGGGTCGATTCGGGTCGCTCGACCTTCCATTGCCCGGCCTGCCAGCGCTGAGTGCGCGTCTCCGTTGACGAATCCCCGCGGCTTCCGTAAAGGGCTCGCCTTCCCGGAGCGGGTTCGCCTGCGACGCCATCCCTTTTGCACCAGGTTCGAGGACATCCATGGCGAACACGCCGCAAGCCAAGAAGCGCATCCGTCGCAACGACCGCCGCAACGAGATCAACGGTGCGCGCACCAGCCGCATCCGCACCTTCGTCAAGAAGGTCGAAGCGGCCTGCGTGACGGGCGACAAGGCTGCGGCCGTGGCCGCCCTCGCGGCCGCCCAGCCCGAGATGGCACGCGGCATCTCCAAGGGTGTGCTGCACAAGAACACCGTCGCGCGCAAATTCTCGCGCCTGACCAAGCGAGTCGCCGCGCTCGGCTGATTCGGTTTATCCTGCATTAAGACGAGCAAGGGCTCGCCGGTCAGTCGATCGGCGGGCCCTTTGCATGATGACGGATGCGTGACGATCGCAACCCCAGGACTATCCACGATTCGCGAAATCTATACGAAAGTGTAACCATCTAAGTCGTTATAAAATAACGATAAAAACAATATATGGCGGGAAACCGCGGCGGGCCTGTGTCAAGGCCAATATTTCAGCAATGTGACCGCGCCGGGCCTTGATCGGGGGGCCGCGAGCTTCCTACAAGCTCCTACCGGCGGCATCGAATCACTTCGGCTGATCCACCGGACCATAGAGTATTCGAGTGTCGTCGGATCGGCGGGGCGGGGGCGCCTCGGCCACCGGACAATCATGTCTGCGACGTTCCGGGGGCCTGCGCTTCCGGGCTGGGGAGGTTGCGTGAGTCAAGCGGTCAGCACGAAGGATTCGGCAGCGGGGGCAACGGGCGCCGTCGCGGGCGATCCGATCGATCTCGCCTGGGAATCGATCCGCGCCGGCCTGCGCCGCGATTGCGGCGCGCGGACCTTCGACAATTGGCTCAAGCCCGCGATGCTCGCCGGTCTCGACGACGACGGCACGATTCGCATCGCGCTGCCCTCGACCTTCATGGCGACCTGGGTCGAGACGCATTATGCCGAGCGGCTGCTCCACGCCTGGCGCGCGCATCTGCCCGCGGTCCGAGCGGTGGTCGTCTCGACCGGAATCGAATCGGCACGGCCGGCGACCTTCGATGCGACGCCGGCGCCCGTCGCCGCGCCGGCCGAGGCCAGCGAGGACGAGCCCGCCGAGGCGCTGCAACTGGAGGCGCGCTACACCTTCGACAGCTTCGTCGTCGGCAAGGCGAACGAGGTCGCCTATAATGCCGCGCGGACGCTCGCGGAGGGTGGACCGGTCAGCTTCAACCCGCTGTTCCTCCACGGCGGCACCGGGCTGGGCAAGACCCACCTGATGCACGCGATCGGGCATGAATATCGCCGCCGCCACCCCAAGGCGAAGATCGTCTACATGTCGGCGGAAAAGTTCATGTTCGAGTTCGTCGGCGCGCTGCGCGCCCGCGACACGCATGGCTTCAAGCAGCGGCTGCGCTCGGCCGACGTGCTGATGATCGACGACGTCCAGTTCATCGCCGGCAAGGATTCGACGCAGGAAGAATTCTTCCACACGATGAACGAGATCATCTCGGCGGGTAAGCGGCTGGTGATCACCGCCGACCGGTCGCCGCAGGACCTGGAGGGAATCGAGAGCCGGATCCTGTCGCGCCTGTCGTGGGGGCTGGTCGCCGACGTCAATCCCGCCGACTTCGAGCTGCGGCTGGCGATCATCGCGCGCAAGCTCGACAATATGCCGCAGGCGCAGGTCTCGCAGGAGGTGCAGCTGTTCCTCGCCAAGCGGATCGCGTCCAACGTCCGCGAGCTCGAGGGGGCTTTGAACCGGGTGGTGGCGTACGCCATGCTGTCCAACCGGCCGATCGACATCGCCTTCGTCGAGGAGACGCTGACCGACGTGCTGCGCGCGCATCAGCGCCGCGTCACGATCGACGAGATCCAGCGCAAGGTCTCGGATCATTACCGCATCCGCCAGTCCGAGATGACCTCGGCAAGGCGGGCGCGCGAGGTGGCCCGGCCGCGGCAGATCGCGATGTATCTCGCCAAGCAGCTGACCCCGCGCTCGCTGCCCGAGATCGGCCGCCGCTTCGGCGGGCGCGACCACACCACGGTGATCCACGCCGTCCGCCAGATCGAGAAGCTGCGCATCGCCGACGCCGAGCTCGACGCCGACGTGCGGCTGCTTCTGCGGCAGCTCGAGGCGTAAGGCGATCCGTCCTCCCCGAGCGTGCTCGGGGAGGGGGACCGCCGGCGAAGCCGGTGGTGGAGGGGTGTCCAGCGCCGCCGATCTACCGCTCGTTTCCCGTTGGCCTACCCCTCCACCGCCCGCTGCGCGGGCGGTCCCCCTCCCCATCTGCGATGGGGAGGATGTCCGCGCGCCTCACCGCCCCACGTCGATCACCCACAGATCGGGTGCCGCACCCAGCCGGATCGGCAGATTGCTTGTGCCGAGCCCCGCGGTGATCACCGACGTGCGGTCGCCCTCGCGGACGACGCCGCAGGCGTAGCGCCGGCCCCAATGCGAGCCGGTGGTCACCGCGCCGATCCACGGCAGCGTGACCTGGCCACAATGCGTGTGCCCGGCGAGCGCGAGATCGACCCCGGCGGGCAGTTTGGGGATCGCATCGGGGCTGTGCGTCAGCATCACCGCGAGGCCGCCGACAGCGCGCCCGCGATCGATCGCTGCGGGCACGCGGTCGTGATTGGTGTTGGCGTCCGAGACCCCGACGATCGCGAGCGGGCCGCGGCGTACCGCGTCATTGTCGAGCAGCGTCACCCCCTCGTGCCGTAGCGCGGCGGTGACGCGCGGGGCGCGGCCGGCGCCATAATCATGGTTGCCGAGCACCGCGATCGTGCCCAGCCGCGCGCGCACCCCCGCCAGCGGCGCGGTCGAGTCCTGGAGGGGCGCCGCCTCGGCCAGCAGCTCGCCGGTCGAGAGGAAGTCGCCCGCGATCAGCACGAGGTCGGGCGCGAGCGCGTTCACCTGGGCGACGACATGCGCGAGATGCGCAGGGCTGTCGCCGGGGGTGGCGACGTGGAGGTCGGAGAGCAGCACCAGCCGCATCGGCGCCAGGCCGACGGGCCAGGCGCGGGCGTGAACCCGGAGGTGCCGCACCACGGGCAGGCTCGCGGCGAGCAGCACCATGTGCAGCCCGAGCAGCCACAGCATCGCCATCGCGAACAGGAGCCGGGGGTAGCGGGTCATCGCGTCAGCTCATGCAAAAGGGCGCCGGACGATATGTCCGACGCCCTCCGGCACGAGATCGGATCGCTCAGGCCTTGGGCTTCTGGCGCGGCGCGACGGTGATGCGGATGTCCTGCCCCGAATTGCCGGGGAAGCCGGTGAACATCGCCTCGATCAGATTGGGGACGATCTGGGTCAGGTCGTCGGTGGTCGAATGCGCGCGGGCGCGGCCCTCGAACAGGCGCGCGCCATCGGCGCGCGTGATGTTCATCGTCAGCATGCTCGAATAGATGGTGTAGCTCTCGACGTCGGGATAGCCGAAGCCGTCGCCCCAGCCGCCGAAGCCGCCCCAGCCATAGCCCCAGCCGCGACCGCCGAAGCCGCCGAACCCACCGAAGCGGCCATAGCCGAAGCCGCCGCCAAAGCCGCCCCAGCCGGGGCCGTAGCCGCCATAGCCGCCGAAGCCCGGCGTGGTCGTCACCTTCTGCTGGCCATGGTCGACGCCATAGCCGAGCTGGACGATCATGTCGGCCGGCGCACCGGGTGTGGCCGGACGATAGCCGAGCTGCGCGAGATGACCGCTCACCTCATTGGCATAGGTCGCGAATTCGAGCCCGCCGCGATCCATCGGCTTGGTCGGCTGGATCGCGTAGGTCTGCCCCTGCGGGGCTGGAAGCCGCTGGAATCGCGCGACATTGGCGTGGAAATCGGTAGCACAGCCGCTCATGCCCAGCAGGGCGATCGGGGCGGCAAGTGCAAGCAACGCGCGTTTCATGGTCATGGACGTGCCTCTTGGCGGAAAATCCCGCATGTCAGGACGTGACGGCCACTCCTCCGCCAAGCGTGCTGAATATGCGTTGAACGTATGCGCCTGTCATTGAGTTTCTCGGTTCAGCCCAAGTGCCGAATAAGCCGCGGCCACGACCGGCGCCGCCGCGGCGCGCGCCTTGGCGGCGCCGGCGGCGAGCAGACGGTCGAGCTCGGCGCTGTCGGTCTCCAGCTCGGCGAGCCGCGCCGAGATCGGTCGCAGCGTCTCGACCACGACCTCGGCGAGCGCGGGCTTGAACGCGCCGAAGCCCTGGCCGGCGAAGCGCGCCAGCACCTCGGCGACGGGGACGTCGGCGAGCGCGGCGTAGATGCCGACGAGATTTCTCGCCTCGGGCCGCGCAGCGAGCAGCGCCGGATCGTCGGGCAGCGGCTCGGCGTCGGTCTTGGCCTTGCGCAGCTTGGCGGTGATCGCGTCGGCGTCGTCGGTGAGATTGATCCGGCTCATGTCCGACGGATCGGATTTGGACATTTTGGCGCTGCCGTCGCGCAGGCTCATGATCCGCGCGGCGGACGGCGGGATCATCGGCTCGGGCAGCACGAACAGATCGGTCTCGAAATCGGTGTTGAACTTGGTCGCGATGTCGCGCGCGAGCTCGAGATGCTGCTTCTGGTCGTCGCCGACGGGGACGTGCGTCGCCTTGTAGAGCAGCACGTCGGCGGCCTGCAGCACAGGGTAAGCGAACAGCCCGATCGAGGCGCCCTCGCGGTCCTTGCCCGACTTCTCCTTGAACTGCGTCATCCGGTTGAGCCAGCCGATGCGGGCGGTGCAGTTGAGCAGCCAGGCGAGCTCGGCATGCGCCGAGACCGCGGCCTGGTTGAACAGCACGCTCTTGTCGGGATCGACGCCCGAGGCGATCAGCGCGGCGGCCATCGAGCGGACGTTGGCGCGCAGCGCCGCGGGCTCGTTATAGACCGTGATCGCGTGGAGGTCGGCGAGGAAGAAGAAGCAGTCGCCGCCGTCGCGCGCGACCTCGTCCTGCAGGCGCACCCAGTTGCGGATCGCCCCCAGATAATTGCCGAGGTGAAGGTTTCCGGTGGGCTGGATGCCCGAGACGACGCGTTTTGTCATGGGCCGCGCTCTTGCCGAGCGGGCGCGTCAGGTCAAGCGCGGCGGCGGGTGAGCAGGCGCTTGAGCTCGGACCATTGGAAGGCGCCGAACAGGAAGGCGCAGCCGAAATAGGCGAGGGCGGCAGGTGCGATCAGCAGCAGCAGCCCGGTCGCGCGGACCAGCAGCCCGCCGTCGAGATGCGGCTCGATCCAGCGTTTGAGCAGCAGCAGCACCGCCCCCATAGCGACGCTGGCGAGCAGCAGGCGAGGCAGGCGGCGGCGCAGCTGCGCGTCGATCGCGAACAGCCCGCGGCGGTGCAACACCGCGTAGAGCAGCCCAACATTGATCCACGCGCAGGCGGCGCCCGACACCGCGAGCCCGACGATGCCGAGACGCGTCCCGAAGACGAGCGCGAGATTGAGCGTCATGTTGCAGGCCATCTCGATCAGCGCGATCCGCACCGGCGTCCGCGTGTCGCCGCGCGCATAAAAGCCGGGCGTGAAGACCTTGATCAATATGTAGGCGGGCAGGCCGCAGGCGAGCGCGGTCAGCACCGCGGCGGTGGCGTCGGTGTCCGCGGCGGTGAAATGACCGGTCTGCATCAGCCCGTGGATCATCGGGTGGGCGGCGGTTATGAACGCGGCGGAGGCGGGGAGGGCGAGCAGCAGCGACAGCTCGATCGCGCGGTTCTGCGTGACGATCGCGCCGGCTTCGTCGCCGGCGCCGATCTGGCGCGAGATCACCGGCAGGATCGCGGTGCCGACGCCGATCCCGACCAAGGCCAGCGGCAGCTGGTTGAGGCGATCGGCATAATAGATGAACGACACCGCGCCCTGGGCGAGGAAGCCCGCGGCAAGCATGGTGATGATCAGCAGGTTGATCTGCACCGCGCCCTGGCCGACGATCGCGGGGCCGAGCACGCGCAGGAAGCGCCTGACCGCCGGAGTCAGCGACGGCGGCTTGAGCCGCAGCACCACCCCCGCCTGCCGCGCCGACCAGACCAGCCAGGCGAGCTGCGCGACGCCCGAGACGGTGACCGCGATCGCCTGCGTGCGCGCGGTCGCGACGTCGCTATGCCCGCGGAAGAAGAGCAGCCCCGAGATCATGCAGATGTTGAGCAGCACGGGGGCCGCGGCATTGACCCAGAAGCGGTTGAGCGAATTCATGATCCCGCCCATCAGCGAGACCAGGCTGATCAGCGCGAGATAGGGGAAGGTGATCCGGGTGAGTTCGGTCGCGAACAGGAATTTGGCCTGTCCGCCGCCCTCTTTGAAGCCCAGCGTGATCAGCCACACCACCGGCTTGGGGAAGACCATGATCAGCGTGGTGAACACGCACAGGAAGGGCAGCAGGATCGACAGCACGTCCTCGGCGAAGCGGAGACCCGCGGGCAGGCCGGGCTCGCCGTCCTTCTCGGCCTGCGCCACCAGCCGGTTGAACATCGGCACATAGGCGGCGGCGAACGCGCCCTCGGCGAACAGCTGGCGGAACAGATTGGGCAGCCGCCATGCCACCAGGAAGGCGTCCGACGCGAAGCCCGCGCCGACGAAATGCGCCATCAGCTGGTCGCGCACGAAGCCGAGCACGCGGCTGACCAGGGTGAGCCCGCCGATCGTCGCGGTGTTCTTGACGAGGCTCATCGCGGTTTCAGCGCCACTTCATTCCCCCGTTCGCACTGAGCGCCGTCGAAGTGCGTGTTATCAGGCGCGGCGTCTGCAGCATGTCCTTCGACTGCGCTCAGGGACGAACGGGGGAGGGGCGAGGAGGTCAGGCCTGGCCCGCCGGCTCGCCCATTGCCGCGCTCTGCTGCTCGAGCTGCGAGAAATAGAGCGCGTTGAAGTCGATCGGGTCGAGCATCAGCGGCGGGAAGCCGCCGTCGCGCACCGCGTCCGCGACCACCCGCCGCGCGAAGGGGAACAGCAGGCGGGGCGCCTCGCCGAGCAGGAACCCCGGGATCGCCTCGACGGGCACATTCTTGATCGCGAACAGCCCGCCGTAGAGCAGCTCAAGCTTGAACGCGGTGCCCTCGGCGCCGGTCGCGGTGACCTCGATGCGCAGCGCGGTCTCGTGCAGATCCTCGGCGACGGGCAGCGTGCCGATGTTGAACTGCACGTCGATCTGCGGCTGCGCCTGCCAATTGTAGACCGCGGGGGCGTTGGGATTCTCGAAGGAGAAGTCCTTCACATATTGTGCGATCATGCCGACCTGCGGCTGATCGTCGGCACCGTTGGGCTGGGGCACGGTCAGGAAATCGGGGGCCTCGTTCTCGGCCATGGGACGTCATCCTCAGCTGTGATAAGTTCGGCCATACGCACGCGCAGGGCGGTTTGGCGGCGCCTAGCAGCGTGATGTGCCCGGAGCAATGGCGCGGCGCAACCTCTTGGGCAGCGCGCCGTTTGAATAAGCCGCGCCCCTCCTCTATGGAGAGGGATGCGAAAATGCCGTTGGGCGACACGCCCTGGCTTGGAGGTTCGGTGACCGAAATCATCATATTGGCTTGTGCGGCGCTTTTCCTCGGGCTGCGGCTGTATGCCGTGCTCGGGCGCCGGACCGGGCATGAGCAGCCCGTCGCCAAGCCCCTGGCCAAGCCGACCGAGCCGATGGTCCAGCGCAACTCGGTCGAGTCGCTGGTCGATCGCAAGCCCGAGGCCGCAGGCACGATCGCCGCGATGGTCGATCCGCATGCGCTCGACGGCATCCGCTCGATCGTGTCGGCCGATCCGCAGTTCGACGTCGCGGGCTTCCTCGACGGCGCGCGCTCGGCCTACCGGATGGTGCTCGAGGCGTTTTGGCGCGGCGACGAGGCGGAATTGCGCCGCCTCGCCGACGATGAAGTCTATGAGGCGTTCCGCGACGCGATCGGCGCCCGGACGGAGGCCGGCGAGACGCTGGAGAACCGGCTGGTCTCGATCGAGCGCTCGTCGATCGACAGCGCGGTGCTGACCGGCCGGATGGCGGTGATCTCGGTGCGCTTCGATGCCGACATCGCCGCGATCACGCGCGACGCCGAGGGTCAGGTCGTCGCCGGATCGATGACCGACGCGGTGCAGACGCACGATCTGTGGACGTTCAGCCGGCAGATCCGCTCGGACGATCCGAACTGGATCCTGGTCGAGACCGACGAAGCCGCATGACGTGGGCGGCATGAGCCGGCTTCGGCTGGCGGCGGTCGCGACCGCGGCGCTGTTGCTCGCCTCCTGCGTCGCGCCCAAGGGCGGTCCGACGCTGAGCCGGGCGGGCGCGCCGCCGCCGTCGCCCCCCGTCCACCCCGCGC
>NZ_CALMAW010000067.1 GCF_937859915.1 uncultured Sphingomonas sp.
TTCGGGCAGCAGCGCGCGCAGCCCGGTCATCGCGCGATCGAGCGTGGCGCGACCGTCGGGTGACCAGTCGGTGCAGCGCCGCGCCGCCGGGCCGCCCGCGGACGCCGAGACCAGCCCTGCGGCCACCGCGGCCTCGGGCAATTGCGCGAGCAGCACCGCATTGGCCGTGTCGATCGTCGCAAGCGACGGACAGCCGGGCGCGCCCTGCGCAAAGCCGGGCGACGATCGCGCGAGCGCCACGCCCGCCGCCAGCATCGCCATCGCCTCGCGCCGCGTGCTCGCCGTCACTCATTCACCCTTTTATTCCTGCAATAGGCTGGTGACATTGGCATCGATTGGGCGCAACATCCACGCATGTTCAGGCTGGAAATGGATGGCCCCGTCGCGCGCGTCGTGATCGACCGGGGCGAGAAGCGCAACGCGATTCCGATCGGGTGCTGGAACGCGCTCGAAAAGCTGGTGGGCGAGGCGGCGAACAGTGAGGCCCGCCTGATCGTCATCACCTCGGCGGACCCGATCAGCTTCTGCGCGGGAGCGGACCTGTCCGAGCTGCCTGCACTCGTCGACGACGTCAAGAAACGCCACATCTTTCGCGGTGCGATGAACAGCGCGCTGGCGCGCGTCCGCGCGGTCACCAAGCCGACGCTGGCGCTGATCGAGGGCGGCTGCTTCGGCGCGGGCGTGTCGCTGGCGATGGCGTGCGACATCCGCATCGCCAGCCCGCGCTCGAGCTATGCGATCACGCCGGCGCGTTTCGGCATCTCCTACCCGCAGCCCGATCTGTCGCGGCTCGCCGAGCTGGTCGGCCCCGGCCAGGCGGCGCGGCTGCTCTACGGCGCCGAGACGATCGACGCCGCCGAGGCGCATCGCATCGGGCTGATCGAGATCGTCTCGACCGAGCCGCGCATCGGTGCCGACATGATCGACCGGATCGCGGGCAATGCGCCCTACAGCCTGTGCGCGCTCAAGGCGACGCTGGCCGGGCGGTTCGGCGTCGACAAGCGCTTCGACGACGCCTTCGCCTCGCCCGATTTCGCCGAGGGCTGGCAGGCGTTCCGCAGCGGCCGCAAGCCCAGCTTCGGCGGATGAGCGACGCCCGGGCGGAAGCCTGGACGGCGATCGACGGCAGGCGCGGCACGGGCGGATCGGCAACCGGCGGCATCCTGATCGTCGCGGATCACGCCTCCAATCATGTTCCTGCGGACATCGACCTGGGGGTCGACGCCGATGTCCTCACCCGCCATGTCGCGATCGACATCGGTGTCGCCCCGCTCGCCGAGGCGCTTTGCGGAAGGCTGGGGTGCACGGCGATCCTCGGCGGCGTGTCGCGGCTGGTCTGCGACTATAATCGCAGCGAGGCGGCGGCCGGTCTCGTGCCGCGGTCGAGCGACGGCATCGACATCCCGGGCAATGCGCTCGATGCCGACGGGCGGATGGTGCGGCTCGATCGCTTCTTCCGACCCTATCATACCGCGGTCGCCGCGGCGATCGCCGCGCAGCGGCCGGTGCTGCTGGTCTCGCTACACAGCTTCACGCCGCGGCTCGCGAGCCAGCCCGCGGACGAACGCCCGTGGCAGATCGGCATCCTCTACAATCGGGACGAGCGCGCGGCGCGGATCGCGATCCCGCTGCTCGAGGCGGCCGGCGTCGTCACCGGCGACAACGAACCCTATTCGGGCCGGGTGCTCAACGCGACGATGGACCGTCACGGCGAGGCGGCGGGGCTGCCCTATCTCGGCATCGAGGTGCGACAGGATCAGATCGGCGATGCCGACGGCGTCGCGCGCTGGGCGGACCTGCTCGAGCCCGTGATCGGCGCGGCCTGGGACACGTTTGCGCGCGCGGCCGTTGCGGGATGACGCGGCGGCGAGGCTCGCCTAAGGTGACGTCATGAACCGATTATCCGCATTGCTGCTCGTCCCGCTTGCGTTTGCCGGCTGCCACAAACGGGCCGGCGAGGCAACCGCGGAGGCCGCCGCGCATGGTGCGGTCGTGCCCTGCGCGCTCGGCGGGGCCAAGACGTTCAAGCCCGAATGCGCGGTCGAGCGGACCGTCGCGGGCGATGGGCTGATGCTGATCCTCCACCATCCCGATGGCGGCTTCCGCCGGCTGCTCGTCACCACCGACGGGCGCGGCGTGGTCACCGCCGACGGGTCGGACCAGGCGAGCGTCGCGGTGATCGATCCGGGCACGATCGAGGTGGCCGTCGGCGACGACCGCTACCATCTCCCCGCGACCGTCAAGGGGCAGAAGCTGCCGCAGCAATGAGCGGCCGTCCGATCTTGACCGCGGCCGAGACGCGCGCCGCCGAGGACGCGATATTCGGGCGCGGCGTGTCGGTGAGCGCGCTGATGCAGCGCGCAGGCCACGCGGTGGCGGACATCGCCTGGGATCGGTTCGGGCCGCTCGAGACGCTGGTGCTGTGCGGACCGGGCAATAATGGCGGCGACGGCTATGTCGTCGCGCGGCGGCTGGCCGAGTGCGGCGTGCGCGTCCGCGTCGCGGCGTCGGGCGATCCCAAGACCGCGGCGGCGCAGGCGGCGCGTGCGGCCTGGGGCGGGACGGTAGAGACACTTTCCGACGCCCGGCCCGCGCCGCTGACGATCGACGCGCTGTTCGGCACCGGCCTGTCGCGTCCGCTCGACGACGCGGTGGCGGGACCGGCCGGGCGATTGCTGGCGGCAGCCCGCCACCGCGTCGCCGTCGATCTGCCGAGCGGGCTTGCGACCGACGACGGTGCGGTACTCACCGAATTGCCGCCCGCCGACCTGACCGTCGCGCTCGGTGCGCTCAAGCGGACGCACCGCCTCTTGCCGGGTGTCGCGCGCTGCGGCGACGTGGTCGTCGCCGACATCGGGTTCGGCGATGTCGCGAGCGACGTCACCGAGATCGGCCGCCCGCGCATCCCGGGGCCAGGCTTCGAGGCGAACAAATATAGCCGTGGCAAGGTGCTCGTCGTGGCGGGCGCGATGGCGGGCGCGACGATGCTGTCCGCGCTCGCCGCGCAGCGCGCCGGGGCGGGCTATGTCGAGCTGCTCGGCACGGCGGGTGGCGGCGAACCGCATGCGTTGGTCCGCCAGGCGTGGGACGACGGGGCGGTCGGCGACACGCGGATCGGTGGCATCGTGATCGGGCCGGGGCTGGGCACCGACGACGACTCCTATCGCCGGCTGATGCTCGCGATCGGCACGGGCAAGCCGCTGGTGATCGACGCCGACGCGGTCACTCTACTCGCCAGGCGCGGCCCGGAGCGGATCGAAGCGCCCGCGGTGCTCACCCCGCATGGCGGCGAATTCGTCCGGTTGTTCGGCAAGATCGCCGGCTCGGCGCTCGATCAGGCGCGCGAGGGCGCGCGGCGCTCGCGCGCGGTGGTGCTGCTCAAGGGCGCCTGCACCGTGGTTGCCCATCCCGACGGCCGCGCCGCGATCGATGCGCCGGCACCGGCCTGGCTGGCGAGCGCGGGGACAGGCGACGTGCTGTCGGGCATCCTCGGCACGATGCTGGCGCAGCTCGGCGACCCGTTCACGGCGGCGCAGGCGGCGGTGTGGCTTCACGCCGAGGCGGCGCGCCGCGCGGGGCCGGTGCTGATCGCCGACGATCTGGTCGCGCAACTCGGCGGCGTCGTGGCGGACTGCCTCGTCGCATAAAGACCGCCGTCACTGCGGGGCGCGCCACGCCGCGGCAACCCGGTTCGGCGCGCGTGGTCCTGGATTGCTTCGCGTCGCGCGCCATCACGGGCGAGCTATGCGGCAGCTTGATTGGACAGTGGGGGTAGGGTCCGCGCCGGCTTGGTGATACGGGCACGCCGGTGACCGACCAGAACCCCATCGACCGCCCCGATCTGCCACCGACGTCGCCACCGGCGGAGGGGTTGGAAATCCTCCGTCTCAACGCCTCCGGGCTCGGCGTCACCGCGGACGGCTATGCGGTGGCGCTCGCGGCGCCCGGCGACAGCGTGACCACCGACGACATGATCCTGCCCGGCCCGCATCACCAGCCGCCACCCTGCCGTCACTTCCCGATCTGCGGCGGCTGCACGCTCCAGCATGTCGACGACGCGGCTTACGCTACTTTTTTGATCGATCGCATCGCGGGCTCGCTGAACTCGGTCGGCATCCGCACCGAGATCGCGACGCCGCATCTCTCCCCGCCGCGCACCCGCCGCCGCGCCTCGCTACGCGCCGAGCGCAGCGGCAAGCGCATCCTGCTCGGCTTCAACGAGGCGCGCAGCCGGCGCGTCGTCGACCTCGCCGAATGCTGGATCCTGCGCCCCGAGCTGTTCGCGCTGCTGGCACCGGTGCGCGGGCTGCTCGCAAGACTGCTGCCCGACCGGCGCACCGCCGGCGTCGAGCTCGCGCTCGTCGACCAGGGCGTCGACCTGCTGATCAGCGGGATCGATCCCGACGGTCTGATGGCGATCGAGGCGATGACGGACTTTGCGCAAGCGCACCGCCTCGCCCGTCTGTCGATCGATTCGGGGCAGGGACCCGAAGCCCGCTGGGAGCCCGAGCCGGTGACCGCGACACTCGGCGGGGTCGCGGTCCCGCTTCCCGCGGGCGGCTTCCTCCAGGCGACCGAGGATGGCGAGGCGGCGCTCCTCGCGGTGGTGCGCGACGCGGTCGGCGACGCGAAGACGGTCGCCGACCTGTTCACCGGGCTCGGCACCTTCGCGCTGCCGCTGTCGCGGTCGGCGCGTGTGCTCGCGGCAGAGAGCGACCGCGCGGCGATCCTGTCGCTGAAAGGCGCGGCGGCGCGCGCGGGCCGACCATTGGTCGCCGATCATCGCGATCTGTTCCGGAGGCCCTATACGGCGGCCGAACTGTCGCGCTTCGATGCGGTGGTGCTCGATCCGCCGCGCGCGGGCGCCCGCGAGCAGGTCGCCGAGCTCGCGCAGGCGACGTGCGGACGGATCGCCTATGTGTCGTGCAACCCGTCAACCTTCGCGCGCGACGCGCGGACCTTGGCCGATGGTGGCTGGCGGCTCGAACAGGTCACGCCAGTCGGACAATTCCGCTGGTCGACGCATGTCGAGCTCGCGGCGCGCTTTGTGCGCGAGTCCTAGCGGTGCTCATCACCGTCATTCCCGCGAAGGCGGGAATCCATAAACGCCGCGTCCGATGATCAAGCGCCGCGTCTATGGATCCCGGATCATGTCCGGGATGACGGGAGGAGAAAAGCGGACGTTTCTCCGACTCAGTGGTTCTGCCGGTTGCCGTCGGGATCGTGCGAGAAGACGCGGCCGACCGATTTGGCATCCTCGCCCGCGCCGTGAACCGTATTGCAGGCCGTCACGAGCAAAGCGCTCGCCAGCAAGGCCAATGTCGTGATCGTTCGCATGAATTTCCCTTCGCGGTCCGCGGCAGCATAGCGCGACGGCCCCGCGAAGGGAATCGGTCCTGTCCTAGTCGGCGAACAGCTTGGCGAAGCTGCGCTTGGCGCGCTGCTTCCAGTG
This sequence comes from uncultured Sphingomonas sp., assembly GCF_937859915.1. GTDB lineage: Bacteria > Pseudomonadota > Alphaproteobacteria > Sphingomonadales > Sphingomonadaceae > Solisphingomonas. The sequence continues at coordinate 5,453 of NZ_CALMAW010000067.1, forward strand.
GCCGCGGTGATAGGCGTCGGAGGCGAGCAGCGGCAGCACCGAGGTGGCCTCCGCGAACACCATCTGCTCGAGCGCGGTGTTGACCTTGCCCCAGCTTGCGGCCTCCTGCAGCGTCGAGGACGAGCAGGCGCCGTCGCGCACGTCGGCGACGGTGATCTGGATCGCGTATTTGTGCACCTCGACGTCGTCATGGCCGAGGATCTCGGCGCAGACGACGGTGTCCTGCACGAAATTCTTCGGGACCCCGCCGCCGATCATCAGCAGCCCGGTGGTGCCGGCCTTGATCTTGATGTCGGTAAGCTCGCGGAAGTCGGCGATGCTGTCGAGCGTCATATAGGCCTTGCCCGCCTTGACCGCGTCGACCTGGTGCTTGACCAGACCGAAGCCCGCCGAGCTGTCGGTGAAGGCCGGGCAGAAGATCGGCACGTCATGCTCGTAGCAGAGCTTGACGAGGCTGTTGTCCTTCTTGCCGTGCTCGACCAGATACTTGCCCATCTGCTTGATGAATGCACGCGAGCTGTACGGCTTGGCCTCGAGCGTCTCGGCGATCTCGAAGATGGTGTGGTCGACGTTCTGGAGCGCGACCTCGTCGATATAGGTGTCGTAGATGCGGTCGATGTAGAGCGAGCGCAGCGTGTCGTCGTCGGGGATCTCGAGCGCCTGATAATGTTTGTGGCCGAGGCCTTCGAAGAAATCCATGTCGACGATCGAGGCGCCGGTCGCGACGATCGCGTCGACCATGTTGTTGCGGACCAGTTCGGCATAGAGGTCCATGCAGCCGCCGGCGCTCGTCGAGCCCGCGATGACGAGGATCACCGAGCAATCGGGGTCCGCCAGCATCTGGTTGTAGATGTCGGTGGCGCGGCCGAGATCGCGCGAGGTGAAGCTCATCTTCTTCATCGCATCGACGATCGGGCGCGCGTCGAAGCTGGTGATGTCGATATGCTCGACGGTGGTCGACAGCAGCTCCGCCTTGCGGGTGTCGTTGATCGGGGACTCGGTGTTCATGGCATGACCTTTCAAGGCAAGCCTGTTCCCCGGCGAACGCCGGGGCCCAGAGCTTCAGGCGCCGCGCGTGCGGGCCTGGGCCCCGGCGTTCGCCGGGGAACGGTAGGGATTAGGTGACCGTCTCTTACAGCTTGATGACGCGGCCGGCCACCTTCGCCGGCGCGGCGCGCTCGACGTAGAGACTGGTCATCGGCTCGTCCTCGACCACCACCGTCTCGTCGCTGGTGAAGCCGTTGAAGGCGGTGCGCATCGCGCAGCCATAGGCGCCAAGCATGCCGATCTCGATGAAGTCGCCTGCTGCTGTGTCGGCGGGCAGCTCGAACGGGCCGGCCATGCGATCCATGTCGTCGCAGGTGGGACCGTAGAAGCTGAAGCCGATGTTCCGCGCATGGCTGTCGGGTTCGCGCAGCAGGCTGACCGGGAAGCGCCAGCCGATGTGCGCGGCGTCGAACAGCGCGCCATAGGCACCGTCGTTGATATACAGCTCGTCGCCGCGACGCCGCTCGACGCGGACCAGCAGCGAGGCATATTCCGCCGACAGAGCGCGGCCGGGCTCGCACCACAGCTCGGCCGAATAGGACACCGGCAGGCTCTCGAACGCCTCGTGGATCGTGCGGAAATAGCGATCGAGCGGCGGCGGCTCCATCCCCGGATAGGAGGAGGGGAAGCCCCCGCCGACGTCGATCACGTCGACGGTGACCGCCGCCGAGACGATCGCCGCGCGCACGCGCGCCATCGCGTCCGAATAGGCCTGCGGGCTCATCGCCTGGCTGCCGACGTGGAAGCAGATACCGAGCGCGTCGGCGACCTGGCGAGCCGCCATCAGCAGCGGCGCCGCATCGGCGAGGTCGACGCCGAATTTGGACGCGAGGCTGAGTTTGGAGTGATCCGACGACACGCGCAGGCGGACGCACAGCGTCAGGTCGGTGGCGCCGTCGGTGGCGCGCACGATCTTGTCGAGCTCTTCCTGGCTGTCGAGCGAGAAGGTACGGACACCATGCGTGGCATAGGCCTCGCGGATCGCTTCCTCGGCCTTGACCGGGTGCATGAAGCACAAGGTCGCATCGGGAAGCGTGCGCGCGACGAGACGCACCTCGGCGATCGAGGCGACGTCGTAATGCGTGATGCCACCCTCCCACAGCGTCTCCAAGAGCGCGGGGGACGGATTCGCCTTCACGGCATAGAGCGAGCGACCCGGGAACTTCTCCGAAAAGAAGCGGGCGGCGCGCCGCGCAGCGTGCGGGCGGATAAGCGTGACCGGTTGTACCGGACGCGCCTTGGCGATCTCAAGGACGGAAACGGCCTTGTTGGGGGCTACCCCCAGCGCGCGATGATGCTTGTGCAATTCAAGGGACCTCCAGGGGTAGTTTCACCGAGAGCTGCCTTGCGGTTGGAAGTCCCATGGGGCAGCGAGGGGCGGCATATAGGATTAGCGGACCCCCCTGTAAAGGGCCGTGTAAACCCCAGGAGAACCGCCATTTTTCAAGCCGAATCAACGAACTTGTTAAGCAATCGGTTGCCGACGCTTTCGGGTGTCCGTGGCGCGGCCAACGCCCTGACGCACGTGGGGGTCGTCACGCCGCTGATCGAGACGCAGATTCGCGACGAAGTGGTATTCATCAAGGCCGAATGCCTGCAGCGCACCGGCAGCTTCAAGTTGCGCGGCGCCTGGTGGCGGCTGGCGTCGATCCCGGCTGTGCAGCGGGCGCAGGGCGTGGTCGCCTTCTCGTCGGGCAACCATGCGCAGGGGGTGGCGTGGGCAGCGCGGCGGCTGGGGATGCCGGCCGTGATCGTGATGCCGCGCGACGCACCGGCCGCCAAGGTCGCGGGGACGCGCGCGTCCGGCGCGGAGATCGTCTTCTACGATCGAGCGACCGAAAGCCGAGAAGCGATTGCCGCCGAAATCGCGCAAACATCCGGTGCGGTGCTGGTGCCGAGCTTCGACGACCCCTGGATCGTCGAGGGGCAGGGGACCGCGGGGCTCGAGATCGTCGAGCAATATCGGGCCGCCACCGGCCGGTCGGTCGCGCGGATTGCGGTGTGCTGCGGCGGTGGCGGGCTGTCGGCGGGCATCGCGCTGGGCGCCCCCGATGCTGCGATCGTCGTCGTCGAGCCCGAAGGCTGGGACGACATGGGCGAATCGCTCAGGCGCGGCGCGATCGTGCCGGTCGGCGCGAACCCGCCGGTGACGTCCTGCGATGCGCTGCAGACGCTGCGCGTCGCCGATCGCACCTTCGAAATTTTGCGCGCGCGCGGCGCGACCGGCATCGCGGTGAGCGAGGCCGAGATTGCCGCGGCGATGCGCTTCGCGTTCGAGACGCTCAAGCTGGTGGTCGAGCCGGGCGGTGCGGTCGCATTGGCAGCGGCACTGGCGGGTAAGCTGCCGCTGGCGGGCACCGCCCTGGTGGTCTCGGGCGGCAATGTCGATCCCGCGACCTTCCGGACGCTAACGGCATGATTGCGGGCAGTGGCTTTGCCGAATTCGCGCTCAGCGTCGCGATGCTTGCCGCCTTCGCGCTGGCGATCGCCGGCGTCCGGATGGTGGCGAGGGGCGAGGATCGCCAGCGCGGATGGCTGATGCTCGGAGTGGCGCTGGTGCTGGTCGGCAACGTGCTGATCTGGGCGTGGCCCTGACTCCCCTCCCTGCAAGGGAGGGGGCGGGGGTGGGTTTGCCGGTGGCGAACGGAGCCGCAATACGGAGAGCGACCCACCCCTAACCCCCCCCTTTCGGGCGGGGGAACGGCTATTTCAGCCGCATGTCCAGATAGCCGTCGACCGATTTCATCAGCGGATCCAGCTCGTTGGCGAAGAAGTGGTTCGCGCCCGGGATGGTGTCGTGATGGATGGTGATGTGCTTCTGCGTGCGCAGCTTGTCGACCAGCTTCTGCGTCGCCGGCGGGGTCGCCACCTCGTCGGCATCGCCCTGGATGATGATGCCCGACGACGGGCAGGGCGCCAGGAAGCTGAAGTCGTACATGCTCGCGGGCGGCGCGATCGAGATGAAGCCGCGGACCTCGGGGCGGCGCATCAGCAGCTGCATGCCGATCCACGCGCCGAAGGAGAAGCCCGCGATCCAGGTCTGCGTCGCTTCCGGGTGGATCGACTGCACCCAGTCGAGCGCCGAGGCCGCGTCGGACAATTCGCCTATGCCGTTGTCGAACAGCCCCTGGCTCTTGCCGACGCCGCGGAAGTTGAAGCGGAGCGTCGCGAAGCCGCGGCGCACGAAGGTCTGGTACAGGCTCTGGACGATGCGGTTGTTCATCGTCCCGCCCGCCTGCGGATGCGGGTGAAGGATCAGCGCGACGGGCGCGCGCGGGCGCGGGCCGGGGTTGAAACGACCTTCGAGACGGCCCTCGGGGCCGGGAAAGATGACTTCTGGCATTGCACCTGCTGCGGACGAGCGAAGGAAAACGACCGGTTTCGGCCGCACGATTGGCGCCCTATATAGAAAGCCGGGCCCACCGCGCAATCTTCGTGCGCGTGGATCGCCAGGAGTTGTCCCACGCCGATGCCGTCTCGCGTCTATCTCGATCATGCCGCGACCACGCCGCTGAGCCCGGCCGCGCGTGCGGCGATGCGCGACGCCTATGCGCAGTGGGCGAACCCGTCGTCGCCGCATGCCGAAGGCCGCGCGGCGCGCGCGGCGCTCGAGGGTGCGCGCCGCCGGATCGCCGCTCTGACCGGCTGGCGCGGCGCCATCCTGTTCACCAGCGGCGCCAGCGAGGGGCTGGCGATGGTGATGCGGCATGCCAAGGCGGGGCGGCGGATCGTCTCGGCAGTCGAGCATGACGCGGTGCGCCGCATAGCAGAGCGCGCGATCACGCTGCCGGTCGACGGCGACGGCCTCGTGCATAAGGTCGGTCTCGCCGAGGCGATCGCGCAGGCGGGCGATGCGCCGCTGGTCGCGGTACAGGCGGTCAACAGCGAGACCGGCGTGATCCAGCCGTTCGACGCGATTGCGGACGCCGTGCGCCAAGCCCGCGGGCTGTGGCTGTGCGATGCGACGCAGGCGGTCGGCAAGATCGCGCTGCCTGACGCGGACTTCCTCGTCTTCTCGGCGCATAAATTCGGCGGGCCGGTGGGCGTCGGCGCGCTGCTGGTGCGCGATCTCGCGACGATCGGCGCCGGCGGCGGGCAGGAGCAGGGCTATCGCGGCGGCACCGAAAATCTGCCGGGCGTTGCGGGAATGGTCGCCGCGCTTGGCGACGACGACGGGTGGATGGCGCGGGTCGCCGACCTGCGGGCGCAGTGCGACGCCGCGATCGAGGCGGCGGGCGGCACGATCGTCGCGCGCGACGCGCCGCGGCTGGCGACGATCGCCGCGTACCGGATGCCGGGGATGGCGGCCGCGGCGCAACTGATCCGCTTCGACATGGCGGGGTTCGCGGTGTCGGCGGGCAGTGCCTGCTCGTCGGGCAGCCTCAAGCCCAGCCATGTCCTCGCCGCAATGGGGCTCGACGGCCACGCCGCCGGCGAGACGGTCCGAATCAGCTTCGGGCGGACCACGACCAAGGACGAGGTCGCGCGATTCTGCGACCAGTGGCGTGCGATCGCAGCCGAAAGGGGAGCCCGCGCGGCATGAAGCGACCGATCTATCTCGATTATCAGGCGACCACGCCGCTCGCCCCCGAAGCGCGGGCGGCCATGCTGCCGCTGCTCGAGGAGGCGTTCGGCAACCCGCATTCGCCGCACCGCCTGGGGCGCGAGGCGAAGGCGGCGGTCGAGGTGTCGCGCGAGGTGATCGCCGCCCCGTTCGGCCCGGGTGGACGGCTGCTGTTCACCAGCGGTGCTACCGAGGCGCTCAACTGGGCGATCAAGGGCATCGCCGAGATCGCCGGCACCACGCGGCCGCGCATCGTCGTCACCGCGATCGAGCATGCCGCGGTGCTGGATACGGTCGGCTGGCTTGCGGGACGGGGCCATGACGTCGTCGTGCTCCCGGTCGGCCGCGACGGCATCGTCGACCTCGAGGCCGCGCGTGCCGCGATCGACAACCGCACCGCGCTGGTCGCCGCGATGCTGGTCAATAATGAGATCGGAACGATCCAGCCGATTGCCGATCTCGGCGCGCTGGCGCGCGAAGCCGGCGCCGTCATGCTCTGCGACGCGGTGCAGGGATTCGGACGCGTGCCATTGCCGGTCGAGGCGTGCGACATGGTCGCGATCTCGGCGCACAAGATCCACGGCCCCAAGGGGATCGGGGCGCTGTGGCTGCGCGACGGCGTCGCGCCCGCGCCGCTGCTGCATGGGGGCGGGCAGGAGGGCGGGCTGCGGTCGGGGACGCTCGCACCGGCGTTGTGCGTCGGCTTCGGCGCGGCCGCGGCGCTCGCCTTCGACCGCGTCGCGGACGATGCCGCGCATGTCGAGCGGCTGTGGCGCGCGGCGCTGGCGGGATTGGGCGAGGGTTGGTGGCTCAACGGTTCGGCGACGCGGCGCTGGCATGGCAATCTCAACGTCCGCCGTAACGGGCTCGACGCCGGCCGGCTGATGGCGGACCTGCGCGACATCGCCTTCTCGGCAGGCTCGGCCTGCGCCAGCGGATCGGGACGGCCGAGCCACGTGCTGCGTGCGATCGGCCTCGACAGGCCCCAGGCGCTGAGCTCGATCCGGCTCGGCTTCGGCCGCTACACCACCGCCGACGAGATCGGCGAGGCGGCCGCCGCGATCCGCGCCGCCGCCGAGCGGCAGGCCGCGTGGGCGGCATGACGCGCGTTCGCTTTCTGGATACGGCCGGGGCGCTTTCGGCCGCGGTCGATGCGCCCGTGGGCGCGCGGTTGCTCGATGTCGCGCAGGCCGCCGGTCAGCCGCTTGAAGGCACGTGCGAGGGTCAGATGGCTTGCTCGACCTGCCATGTCGTCGTCGCGCCGGAGGATTTCGCGCGGCTCCCGCCCGCCTCCGAGAATGAGGAGGATCTGCTCGATCTCGCCGCGCACGTCACGCGCACGTCGCGGCTCGCCTGCCAGATCTGGCTCGACGAGACGCTCGCCACGCTGACCGTGCGGATGCCGGGACAGGCGCACAACATGATGGGGCGTTGATTCACGCCGCGGGATCGACCATATGCGCCGCGGGAGTCGGGCGGACGGCGTCGTCGCCAACTTGGTCAGGTCCGGAAGGAAGCAGCCACAACGATTTTCTCCGGGTCGTTCCGGCTCCCACCGCGGTCGCTTTCCGGCTAGTCTATCCCCGATGACCGAATCCACCCCCTATCGCGTGCTCGCACGCAAATACCGGCCGCAGCGCTTCGGCGAGCTGATCGGCCAGGATGCGATGGTGCAGACGCTCGGCAATGCGATCCGCCGCGGACGGCTGGCGCATGCCTTCCTGATGACCGGCGTGCGTGGGGTCGGCAAGACCTCGACCGCGCGGCTGATCGCCAAGGCGCTCAACTGCATCGGGCCCGACGGGCAGGGCGGCCCCACGATCGATCCCTGCGGACTCTGCGAGCCGTGCGTCGCGATCGCCGAGGGCCGCCACATCGACGTGATCGAAATGGATGCCGCCAGCCACACCGGTGTCGACGACGTGCGCGAGATCATCGAGGCGGTACGCTATGCCGCAGTCTCCGCGCGCTACAAGATCTACATCATCGACGAAGTTCACATGCTGTCTAAGAACGCGTTCAACGCGCTTCTCAAGACGCTGGAAGAACCCCCTGCCCACGTTAAATTCCTGTTCGCGACGACCGAGGTCAACAAGGTTCCGGTGACGGTGCTGTCGCGGTGCCAGCGCTTCGACCTCAGACGGATCTCGGCCGAGCTGCTCGCCGGCCATTTCGCGCATGTCGTTGCCGCGGAACAGGTCTCGGCCGAGCCCGAGGCGCTCGCGCTGATCGCGCGGGCGGCGGAAGGCTCGGCGCGCGATGGATTGTCGATCCTCGATCAGGCGATCGCGCATGCCGGCGTCGATTCGACGGGCGTTACCGCGGCGCAGGTTCGCGAGATGCTGGGGCTCTCCGATCGCGGTGCGGTCAGGCGGCTGTTCGCGCTGCTGCTGTCGGGCGATGCGCCTGCGGTGCTGGCGGCGCTCGCCGAGCAGCACGCGCTGGGCGTCGAGCCCGCGGCACTCTTCCGCGGCCTGCTCGAGGCGGTGCACGGCGTCACGCGCGCCAAGGCCGGCGGCGTGCCCGATCCCGCGCAGTCGGCCGAGGAGCGCGAGGCGCTGGCGGAATGGGCGGGAACGCTTGGTCATGCGACGCTGCACCGGCTGTGGCAGCTGCTGCTCAAGGGGCTGACCGAGATCGAGACCAGCGCGATGCCGATCGAGGCCGCCGAAATGGGGCTGCTCCGCGTCGTCCACGCCAGCCAGCTGCCCGATCCGGCCGAACTGCTGCGACGGCTGCAGTCGGGCGAGCCGATGCCGGTCGACGCCAGCGGACCGGCGATGGCGGCCACGCCGACCGGCGCTCCGGGTGCCGCGGCGCCCGCACCCGTGGCGCTGGTGCAAGCGCCCGAGAGCTTCGCGGGACTTATCGAGGGAATAGAGCGACGGCATGCCCATCTCGCGCAGCAATTGCACGACCATGCCAGCCTCGTCCGATACGCGCCGCCCGAACTTGTGCTGCACCCCGAACGGCCCATCGACGGGAATATCGCCAAGGCCTTGAACGACATCTTTCCGATCGACTGGAAGGTGACGATGGCGGATTCACCGGGGGCGCCGACGCTGCGCAAGCAGGAACTCGCGGCGATCGAGGATGACCGCCGCGCGGTTCGGGATCATCCCGTCGTCGCCGCCGCGATGGCGGCGTTTCCGGGTGCGCAAATCATTGAAGAACAACGGAGTATGACATGAACCTCGAAGATCTTATGAAAGCTGCGCAAAATGTGCAGGATCAGCTCGGCAAAGCGCAGGCCAATCTCGACAGCGTCGAGGTCGAGGGTGTCGCGGGCGGTGGGCTGGTCACGGTGAAGGCGACCGCCAAGGGTCGTGTCACCGGGATCGCGATCGACGACAGCCTGATGGAACTGTCCGAAAAGCAGATGCTAGAGGATCTGATCGCGGCGGCGTTCAACGATGCGCGCAGCAAGGCCGATGCGGTCAGCGGCGCGGAAATGAGCAAGATGACGGCGGGCCTGCCGCTGCCGCCGGGCTTTAAACTGCCGTTCTAAGGGGTCGCGGCACACTGCACCCGTCGACGCGCCGGCGGGTGTCCCGAGCCCTCCGGAAACATGATTTTCGACAGGTTCGGCGCGGCGCGGGCGTCTAGCGCCTCCTATACGTCGGCCCGCTGCCAAGCGGCGTACGGCGGCGGTGGCGCATCATCGGACGCAGCGATCATAGCCGCCCCGCTGGACCGTGCCGATCCGGGCTGCGATGCGATTGCCATAGCGGCGCACCGCGCCCACCGGAGCCACCGCGCCGCGCACCTTGGGCAGCGGGAAAACCGCGACCAGCCGGGCCGCCTCGGTCGGGCTCATCCGGCTGGCATCATGATGGAAGTAGCGGAGCGCGCCGGCGTCGACCCCATAGGTGCCGATCCCGGTCTCGGCCACGTTGAGATACATTTCCATGATCCGGTGCTTGCCCCAGATCGTCTCGATCAGCAGCGTGAACCACGCCTCCAGCGCCTTGCGCAGGTAGGAGCGGCCTTGCCAGAGGAAGACGTTCTTCGCGGTCTGCTGGCTGATCGTTGAGCCGCCGTGGATGCGCCTGGCATGTTCGTTATGCTGCATCGCCTGCTCGATCGCGCCGAAATCGAAGCCGTGGTGCGAACAGAAGCGCGCGTCTTCGGCACCGATCGCGGCGCGCGCGACGTCGGGATCGATCCGCGACAACGGCATCCAATCCTTGTCGATGCCGCGCCCGTCGATCGCATTGGCGACCATCGTGAAGGTTACCGGCGGCGGGACGACGCGGTAGAGCGCGACCCACAGCACGGACAGCAGGACGAAGGCGACGAGGGCCTTGAAAATCCAGCGGAACAGGCGGCCGAGCGTGACGCGGCGGCGGGGTGCGGTGACGTGCATCGACGCGACGCTAGCGGGCGGCAGGCCCCGGCGACAATCCCCCATCGTCGTGGCGGGCATGTGCCGCGTTCGATGGCTCTCGGCCGGCCGTCTGGCGGCCAGGCGATCGAGGCTCGAATTGGTGTCCGGACAGACCGGCGGTCGCAGCCTCGGAGGGGGGCCGTCGGCGCGCCGAACGCGCCGGCCGGTCAGCTCAAAGGTGCGCGTGGATCCATTCGGGGCCTGCGATCCTGGGCGGCGCCGACGAGGTGTTCTGCGACATGACGATCATGATCGTCGCGAAGCCGCTGAACAGGAGCACGCAGGCAATGGCTTTCATTGGATCGTCCCGTGGTGGAGCCGGCGGTGGTCTGCCGCGGCGCTATCGCAGCAAAGCTGCGATCGCGTTAACCGCAACAGAAAGGGGCGCCCACCGCACGGTGGACGCCCCTTGAGTACGTCGCCGGAGAGATCAGGCCATCGCGGGCAGCAGACCCTTGCCGCCGGCCAGGCGGATCATCGCCTTCTGCAGCTTGTCGAACGCGCGCACCTCGATCTGGCGGACGCGTTCGCGCGAGACGCCATAGACCTGCGACAGCTCCTCGAGCGTCTTGGGATCGTCCGCGAGCCGGCGCTCGGCGAGAATGTGCTTCTCGCGGTCGTTGAGATCGTCCATCGCCTCGGTCAGCAGCTGATGGCGCTGGCCCTTCTCCTCGTCCTCGGCGAGCAGTTCGTCCTGTAGCGGGCCGTTGTCGACGAGCCAGTCCTGCCACGTCCCGTCGCCATCCTCGCGCATCGGCGCGTTGAGCGACGAGTCGCCGCCCATCGACATGCGGCGGTTCATCGAGGTCACTTCCTCGGCCGTAACGCCGAGGTCATGCGCGATCTTGGCGACATGCTCGGGGCGCAGATCGCCGTCCTCGAACGCGTCGAGCCGGCTCTTCATCCGGCGCAGGTTGAAGAACAGCTTCTTCTGCGCTGCGGTGGTGCCCATCTTCACCAGGCTCCACGAGCGCAGGATATATTCCTGGATCGAGGCGCGGATCCACCACATCGCATAGGTCGCCAGCCGGAAGCCGCGCTCGGGCTCGAACTTTTTGACGCCCTGCATCAGCCCGATATTGCCCTCCGAGATCAGCTCCGAGGTGGGCAGGCCGTAGCCGCGATAGCCCATCGCGATCTTGGCGACGAGGCGCAGATGCGAGGTGACCAGCTTGGATGCGGCCTCGGTGTCGCCATGCTCCTGAAAGCGTTTGGCGAGCATATATTCTTCCTCGGGCGCGAGGATCGGAAAGCGGCGGATTTCCGACATGTAGCGGTTGAGGCTCTGCTCACCGCCCAGCGCCGGAATGGTCGCGGGAGTGCGGGCGCCTGAGGTTCTCTTGGCAGTGGCCATGATAGTGTCTCCCAGAACTGTAGAACGGTTCGACTCGGAAGTCCGTTCCAACTTGCAACCTTTATACATGAAGCTCGCTTAACAAGCGCTGCATATCGTCAGGAATGCTGCTTTGCAGTGAGATAGTCTGGCTTGTCACGGGGTGGACGAAACCCAGATGGGCGGCGTGCAACGCCTGTCTCGCAAAGCCCAACTCTCTCAGCAGCGAAGAGTGCCCCTGACGGGCGCGCCCATAGACCGGATCGCCGAGCAAAGGATGTCCGATCGACTCCATATGGACGCGGACCTGATGCGTCCGACCGGTCTCCAACCGGCATTCGATCAGCGCCGCCTTGCGTAACTTCGTCTCCAACGTCCAATGGGTTACAGCGCGGCGTGCATGGGGCGCGTTGACGATCGCCATCTTCTTGCGGTCGGTCGGCGCGCGCGCCAGCGGGGCGTCGACCGTGCCGCTCAGCCGCAGCGGCACGCCCGATACGATCGCCTTGTAGCGCCGGTCGATGCTGTGCGCCGCGAACTGGACCGCGAGACCTTCATGCGCCCGGTCGTGCTTGGCGGCGACGATCAGCCCCGACGTGTCCTTGTCGATCCGGTGGACAATGCCGGGCCGGGCGACGCCGCCGATCCCCGACAGCTGCCCCGCGCAGTGATGGAGCAGCGCGTTGACCAGCGTGCCGTCGAGATTGCCCGCCGCCGGGTGGACGACGAGGCCGGCCGGTTTGTCGACGACGATCAGATGCGCATCTTCATAGGCGACGACCAGCGCGATGTCCTCGGCCTGCGCCTCGGCGGGCACCGCGTCGGGTACGGTGACGACGAACAGCGATCCGGCGCTGGTCTTGGCGGAGGCCTCGCGGACCGGGCTGCCGTCGGCGCGGGCGACCGCGCCTGCGGCGATCAACGCCTTGACGCGTTCGCGCGACAGATCGGGAATCGCCGCGGTGAGCGCGCGATCCAGCCGCCAGCCGTCGGCATCCGCCGGCACGCAGGCATCGATATTGGAAAACCCCCGGATCATCCGCTAGCGGATGTGGCTATGGACGTGCGGATTGCAAGCGCTCTGATCGAGGCGATCCTGGCCGACGCGGCGCGCGCGCCGGGGCGCGAGGTGTGCGGATTGCTATTGGGGGAACCCTGCGACCCGGTTCGTGCCGAGCGACGTCGAAGCGCAGGTCCCGACCTATCCTCCGGGTCCCTCGACGTCGCGCGGGACGAACGGGTGGGGGCGGTGCGCGCCACCGCGAATGTCGCCGCCGATCCCGCGCGCAGCTTCGAGATCGACCCGACATCCCTGTTCGCCGCGATCCGCGCCGAGCGGGCCGGCGGCGCGCGCATCCTCGGCCATTATCATTCGCATCCCAATGGCTCGCCTCGGCCGTCGGCGCGCGACGCGGCGATGGCGGATCGACCCGGCCGGCTGTGGCTGATCGCGGCGGCCGGCGCGGTGCGGCTGTGGCGCGAGCGGCCGGGCGGGATCGTGCAAAACGCCTTTGAACCGGTGCGGCTCGTCGTCGATCCGCTGACAAGCGGTTGCGCTTGAGGGTTCGAATCGCCACAAGGGCGGCTGTTCAGGCGCGTGATGATAAGAGGACGGGGATATGGCGGCAGACGGCATCGAGTTTGCGAGCCTGCTCTGTTCGCGACTTTGCCACGACCTGCTCTCGCCGGTCGGCGCGCTCAACAATGGCATCGAGCTGCTCGCCGACGAGCATGATCCCGAGATGCGCGCACGCTGCCTCGATCTGCTTGCCGAAAGCGCGCGGGCGTCGGCGAACAAGCTTAAATTCTTCCGGCTCGCCTTCGGGGCGGCGGGCGGCTTCGGCGATTCGGTCGATACGCGCGAGGTGCGCGCGGCGATCGAGGGGCTGTTTGGCGGCGATCGGCGGATCCAGGTCGGCTGGATGGTCGGCGATGCGACGCTCGGCAAGGCCGCGATCAAGATCCTGCTCAACCTCGCGCTGATCGGCGGCGACGCGCTGGTCCGCGGCGGCCGGCTCGACGTCGGCGTCGAGAATGGCGCCAACTCGACCGAGATCGTGGTGCGCGCCGAAGGGCCGCGGATCGTGCTCGACCCCGAATTGCGCACCGCCCTGACCGGCGGCACCGCGCAGGACGCGCTGACCCCGCGCGCCTCGGCCGCGTGGCTGATCTGGCACGTCGCCAATGAGCGCGGCGGCAGCGTGATGATCTCCGAGCCGGAGGACGGCGTGCTCCTCCTCGGCGCGGCGCTGCCAACGACCGGCTGAGGCGGAGGCCTGTTCGGTCGCCCGGCGGGGGCCGGCTTAGCCCGGAGCGTGGGGCGAGCGCGGCGTCAGGAGAGCGCGCTGACGCCTGGGACCCGGCTTCCGTTGGGAAAGCGAGCGCCATCAACGCCACAAACGGCTTCTTAACCAAATCTGCCCGATAGCGTCCCGGTACAGTATTGGACCGGGACCGATGGACGAACTTCTGGGGGAATTCATCGCCGAGACGCGCGAGACGCTGGAGCCTTTGGCCAGCGAGATCGTCGCGTGGGAGCTTGCGCCCGACGACCGCGCGCGGTTGGACAGCATCTTCCGCTTCGTCCACACCGTGAAGGGCAGCTGCGGCTTCCTCGACCTGCCGCGGCTCGAGCGGCTCAGCCACGCCGCCGAAGGTGCGCTCGCCGAGGTTCGCGAGGGCTCGCGCCGGCCTGACAAGGCGCTGGTCAGCGGGGTGCTCTGCATCATCGACCGGATCGGTGAACTGGTCGAGGCGCTCGCCGCGGGCGAGCCCTACCCCGAAGGCGGCGACGATGCGCTGATCCTCGCGCTGGAGCCCGGAAACGATCCCGACGAGGCGGCACCGGCATCGGCGCATGCCCAGCCCCAACCGCAAGCGGGGCCGCGTGCGCCCGCGCGCAGCATCCGCCTGCCCGTCGAACTGCTCGACCGGATGATGGCGGGAGTCTCCGACATGGTGCTCGCGCGCAACGAACTGTCGCGACGGCTGCGCGATCGCGGTAACGACGGCAGCATCGACGCCGCGTTCGAGCGCTTGTCGACCTGCGTCGCAGAGATGCGCGAATCGATCACGCGGACCCGCATGCAGCGGATCGACGGGCTGTTCTCGGCGCTGCCGCGGATGGTCCGCGATCTCTCGGCCGATCTTGCCAAGCAGGTGCTGCTGGCCGTCGACGGCGGCGACGTCGAACTCGACCGCGAGATGATCGAGATGATCCGCGATCCGCTCACCCACATCGTCCGCAACGCGATCGATCATGGCATCGAGCTGCCCGCGGAGCGTCAGGCCGCGGGCAAGCCGGCGTCGGGCACGCTGCGCGTGCTGGCGCGTCAGTCGGGCAACCAGATCCTGATCGAAGTCGCCGACGACGGCGGCGGCATCGACGACGAGCGGCTGGTCCAGAAGGCGATCGGCGCCGGGCTGATCGCCCGCGAGCGCGCCGCGACGATGACACGGACCGAACGGCTCGAGCTGATCTTCTCGGCCGGGCTGTCGACCGCGACGGCGGTCACCGCGATCTCGGGTCGCGGCGTCGGCATGGACGTCGTGCGCGCCAATGTCGAACGCATCGGCGGCACCGTCGACATCGACACCCAGCCCGGTCGTGGCTGCCGGCTGACGCTGCGTGTGCCGATGACGCTGACGATCATCCCGGCACTGACCTTTTCGGTCGGCGCCGAGCTGTTCGCGATCCCGCGCGGTGCGATCGACGAGATCGTCCGCGCCAGCGGCGGTTCGGTGGTGGTCGAGCGCGTCGGCAATTCACCGGTCGCGCGGATCCGCGGCGAGCGCGTGCCGGTCGTGGCGCTCGACGCGCTGCTCGGCATCGACAGCTATATCGATCCGGCGCGGGCGATCCTCGTCGTGGTGCGCGCCTCGAGCGGCGAGCGCTATGCGCTGCTCGTCGACAGCGTGCAGGATCACGAGGAGCTGGTGGTCAAGCCCGCCGCGCCCGCGATCATGGCGACGGGAATCTATGCCGGCACGACGCTGCCTGACAATGGCCGGCCGATGCTGCTGATCAATCCTGCCGGCGTCGCGCACATCGCCGGGGTCCAGGCGCCCGACGCCTCTATGTCTGCCAAGTCCGATGTTCCCGAGGCGGTGATCGAGACGATACCGACCTTGCTGTTCCGCGCGGTCGACGGCGCGGTCCGGGCGATCCGGCTCGGCCTGGTCGAGCGGATCGAGGACGTCCCGTCGACCGCGGTCGCGAATGTCGGCGGGCGGTTGCGGCTGTCGCACGACGGCCGCATCGTGCCATTGTTCGGCTGCGAGGCGGTCGTGCCCGATAAATATGACTGCGTCCGCGTGCTGCTGCTCGGCGACGGATCGAGCGAGATCGCCTACGCCATCCGTGAGGTCGTCGACATCCACGCGCTGTCGCCCGACTGCCTGCCGGCCTCGACGCCGGGACCGATCGCGGGGGTGCTGCTGGTCGGTGAGATGCAGGTCGAGCTGATCGACTGTTTCTGGCTGTTCGCGCAGGCCGGCGCGGGGCTCGGTGCGGCCGAACGCCCGCTGTGCCTGTTCGACCGCGACGATCCGTGGATGCGCGACGTGCTGCGGCCGATCGTCGAGCAGGCCGGATACCGCGTCGCCTATAGCGGCGATCCCGACGACCAGGCCGCCGCGGTGATGATCCTGTCGGCCGAGCGCGAGAGCGGCCCGCCCGTATCGCACGCGCCCGTCATCCGGCTGCGGGCCACCGCGGACGAGGATCATGCCGCCTCGGGCAGCGTCTATCGCTATGATCGCAGCGGGCTGATCGCCGCGCTCGTCGCCGCGCAGGGGGGGCGCTGAGATGGACTCGCTCAAACTCATCGCGCGCATCGCCGACCAAGAGGTCGCGATCGCCACCAGCCTTATCGAATCGGTCGTCGAGGTCGAGGCGATCACCCGCGTCCCGCTCGCCGCGCCGCACATCGCGGGGCTCGCGGCGCTGCGCAGTCGGGTGTTGACGATCATCGACACCTATGCCGCGCTCGAGATCGGCCACTCGCCGCGCGAGGGCATATTGCAGGCGGTGGTGGTGACGATCGACCACCATCTCTACGGCCTGCTCGTCGACGAGGTGGTCGATGTCGCCGCGATCGCCAGCGAGCCCGATCTGCTCCACGCCGGCCTGTCGCGCGGCTGGGCGCACGCCGCGCTCGGTCTGGTCGAGCATAATGGCAAGGCGCTGCTCGAACTCGATCCCGCGCGGATCGTGGCCGGGCCCGCGGTGCTCGCCGCCTGAGCCGTTAACGTCGTGCTTACCCCGCCATGGCTATGGCGGTCTCACCATCGTGTTGCATCGAGGAAGAGATGATGAAGACGTGTCTGGTTGTCGATGACTCGAAGGTGATCCGGAAGGTCGCTCGGCATATCCTCGAGACGCTCGATTTCACCGTTTCCGAAGCCGGCGACGGGCAGGAGGCGCTCGACGCCTGCCGCGTCGGCACGCCCGACGTGGTGCTGCTCGACTGGAACATGCCGGTGATGAGCGGGATCGAATTTCTGCGCGCGCTTGGCCAGGAAGCGCTCCCGCAGCGCCCCAAGGTGATCTTCTGCACCACCGAGAACGGCATCGCGCACATCCGCGCCGCGATCGACGCGGGCGCCGACGAATATGTCATGAAGCCCTTCGACCGCGAGACGCTGCAGAGCAAGTTCGAGCTGGTCGGCGTCGCCTGATACGCGCCCGATGCCCGTCCACCAGAGTTACGGACGGAAGCTCGAGACCCGCCCGATCCGGCTGATGATCGTCGACGATTCGATCGTCGCACGGTCGGTCTTCCAGACGATCCTCTCGCCGCTTCCCGACTTCGAGATCGTCGCCACCGCGAGCAGCGCCGCGCAGGCACTGGCGCGGCTTGATGCGACCACGGTCGACATCGTGCTGCTCGACCTCGCCATGCCCGGCATGGACGGCTTCGCCGCGCTACCCGAGATTCTCAAGCGCGGGCGCGGTGCGCGCGTGCTGATCGTCTCGGCGTCGGCGGGCGTGGGCGCCGAGGCATGCGTGCGCGCGATGACGCTGGGTGCGGCGGACACGCTGGAAAAGCCCGTCGCCGGGGGCTTCGCCGATCACTTCCGCCTCGATCTGGTCGACAAGCTGCGCCGCATCGGTGGCGACAGCCGCGTGCCGGACCGCGCCGTCGTCCGCGAGGTCGCACCCGCCGCGCGACCCGAGCTCGACCTGCCGGCGATGCGCCAGCCGGTACCGGGCGTCATCGACTGCCTGGCGATCGGTGCCTCGACCGGCGGTTTGCACGCGCTGTCGGCGCTGTTCGCGGCGCTGCCGCCGAGCTGCGACATGCCGATCCTGGTAACGCAGCATCTGCCGGCGTCGTTCATGCCCTATTTCGCCGATCAGATGAGCACGATCACCGGCCGTCCCGCAACCGTCGCGCGCGAAGGAATGAGCCTTTTGCCTGGTCAATTGCTGATCGCGCCCGGCGACGCGCACATCACCGTCGGCATGATCGGCGGTTGCCCGCGGATCCTGCTCAATCGCGATCCGGCGCCGTCGGCCTGCATGCCGTCGGTCGATCCGATGCTGGCCTCGGTGGCGCAGGTCTATGCCGAGCGCGCCTTCGCGGTCGTGCTGAGCGGCATGGGCCGCGACGGCATGATCGGCGCGCGGGCGCTGGTCGAGGCGGGCGGCGAGGTCGCGGTGCAGAACCGCGCGACGTCGGTGGTCTGGGGAATGCCCGGCAGCGTCGCCAAGGCCGGGCTTGCCGCCACCATCGCGTCGCCCGCGCAGATTGCCGCGCGCATCGTCGAGCGGGTGGAGGGGCGCGCCGCGCGTCTGGCGCCGTGGAGATAAGCGACGGCGCGGTGCGCGTCCTCGCCGGTCTGCTCACCGCGCGCACCGGGCAGCAGCTGTCGGTCGGCCGCCGCTGGCGGATCGAGACCGCGCTGCGGCCGCTGCTGCTCCAGCATGAGATCGCGACGCTCGACACGCTCGTCGGCCGCATCGTCTCGGGCGCCGAGCCCGTACTGGCCGACGCGGCGATCGAGGCGTTGCTCAATCACGAGACCTTCTTCTTCCGCGATCTCGCCGCCTTCCGGCAGTTCGAGACGCTCGGGCTGCAGCGGCTTCATACCGCGCGCGCGGACACCAAGCGCTTGCGGATCTGGTCGGCGGGATGCTCGACCGGCCAGGAGGCCTATACGCTGGCGATGATCTTCGCCAATCGGCCGGACCATTGGGCCGACTGGTCGATCGAGATCGTCGCGACCGATCTTTCGCCGACCGCGGTCGCGCGGGCGCGCGCCGGTCGCTATTCGCAGTTCGAGATCCAGCGCGGGCTGCCGGTGGCGCAGATGCTCCGCTGTTTCGATCAGCAGGGCGACGAGTGGCAGGTGTCGAGCGGCTTGCGCGACAAGGTGCGGTTCCGCGTCCACAATCTGCTCGGCGTGCCGCCGGCGGGGCTGTTCGATGCGGTGCTGTGCCGCAACGTCCTGCTCTATTTCTCGGCCGACGTCCGCGGGCTGGTGTTCGGCCGGATCGCGAGCGCGATGCCCGACGACGGGCTGCTGATGCTCGGCGCGGGCGAGACCGTGATCGGCCAGACCGACCGCTTCGTCTCCGATTATGAATGCCGCGGCTGCTACCGCAAGCGCCGCGACGGCAGCGGTCCGATCGCCAGCCAGGGCAGCACGCTGCGCTGACGGCTTGACGGCGCCGGCCCAGGGGGCGAGGCAGGGTCATGGCTGCCATGATCGATTGCCCCTCGCCCAATTTCGACGAGCGCACGCTGCCCGTCTCGATGGTCGTGCTCCACTATACCGGCATGCAGGATGCACAGTCCGCCTTCCGTAGGCTGACCGATCCCGAGGCCAAGGTCTCGGCGCATTATATGATCGCCGAGGACGGGCAGGTGATCTGCCTGGTCGAGGAGGACAAGCGGGCGTGGCATGCCGGGCGCAGCTATTGGCGCGGGCTCACCGACATCAACTCGGCGAGCATCGGCATCGAGCTGGTCAATCCCGGACATGAGTTCGGCTATCGGCCGTTCGCCGAGGAGCAGATGGCGGCGCTGATCACGCTGATGATGGGCATCGTGCCGCGCTACGGCATCACCCGCGGCAACATCGTCGGCCATTCGGACATCGCGCCGTCGCGCAAGGAGGATCCGGGCGAGCTGTTCGACTGGGAGCGGCTGGCCAAGCTTCGGCTCGCGCTGCCGCGCCCCGAGGAATATCTGACCGACCCGCATTGGACCGATGCCGGCTTCCTGCTCGCGCTCGAACGCTTCGGCTACGACATCGTCGACCAGGAGGCCGCGGTCCGTGCCTTCCAGCGCCGTTTTCGACCCGCCAATCTGGATGCGGTGATCGACGGCCAGTGCCGCGCGATCCTGCTCTCGCTGCTGACCGGCGGCGACAAGGGCGCGGCATTGCGGGCGGGGGCGGGGTGAGCATCCTCCGTTCGTCAGCACGAACGGGTTTTGGCTTTCTTCGTCGCGCCCCTTCCGCTAACGCCCCTCGCGTCAGAGGGTCGGGCGGCCGCGGCCTCGCGCAAGCGGGGGCGAGGAAAGTCCGGGCTCCACGGAAAGTACGGTGCCGGGTAACGCCCGGCGGGGGCGACCCCAGGGACAGTGCCACAGAAAACAAACCGCCCTGCAACCAGGTCTCTGGGGCCAGGGTAAGGGCGAAACGGTGCGGTAAGAGCGCACCGCGCCCCTGGTAACAGGGGCGGCACGGCAAACCCCACCGGGAGCAAAACCGAATAGGGATCGCACGAACCTTCGGGTTCAGGGGCCGCTTCCGCCTCGCGATCCGGGTTGGTTGCTGGAGGCGGCGAGCGATCGCCGTCCTAGAGGAATGGTCGCCCATCCCCGGATTTCGGTCCGGGGTGGACAGAACCCGGCTTACAGACCCTCTGGCATTTTCCCCCTTTGGCTTTTGCGGACTCATGCCCTAGCAGGGGCGGCGATGCTCGAAAGCCCGACGCCGGACCGCAACGCCACCGTCCTGCTGCTGCTGGCGATCGCCGGTTGCGTCGACGTCGTCGGCCTCGGCGAGACCAGCCGCTATTTCGTCTCCTATATGAGCGGCAATACGACTCAGCTCGGCCAGCTGCTCGCCTATCACGACTATGCGGCCGCACTGATGCCGATCGGGCTTATCGCTTTGTTCGTCGGCGGCGCGACGCTGGGCACGCTGATCGTCGAGGCGGCAGGGGCGCGCGCGGCGGGCGCACTCCTGCTCGTCGAGGCGGCGCTGCTCGCGCTCGCCTATGCGGGTCTGGGCACGCTGCGGCCGATGCTGGGCGTGATCCTGCTGCCGGTGGCGATGGGGCTCGCCAACATCGTCACGCTGCACAATGGCGGCGCCAGCCCCGGCACCACCTATGCGACCGGCACGCTGGTCAAGCTCGGCGTCGCGCTCGCCGGGCTCGGGCGCGACGGCGGCGGGAGCCGCGCGCGCGACGTGCTGCGCTATGCGATCATGTGGCTCGCGCTGCTCGCCGGCGGGATGCTGGGCGCGATCGGCCAGCTGCGCTGGGGCGCCGCGGTGCTGCTCGTCCCGGTCGCAGCACTGGCGGTGCTCGGCCTCGTCGACCTTATGCTGACTGGCCGCAGGCGCGCCTGAAAAATATCCGCGCGCGCAGTCGCCTAATCCCCTGCCGCACCCTAGATGGGGCAGGATGACGAGACGGCAGACGCGATCCGACGACTGGGGCTTTCCCCGCTGGCGCAGCTACGGCAGCGAGACCGCGGCGGCGCGCGTGCGGCTGTGCGACCGCCACGGCTGCGACAAGCCCGGCGACCGGCCAGCCCCCAAATCGCCCAACAGCCCCGAACGCTGGTATTTCTGCGAAGAGCATGCCGGCGAGTACAATCGCAATTGGGACTATTTCCAGGGCCTGTCCGCCGAGGAGGCCGTCGCGCGCGAAGCAGACGAGCGGCGGACTTCGGCGGGCTACCGCGAATCGTCGCACAATGCCTGGGCGGGGCCCGGCGACGGCAGCCGCTCGCGCGACGAGATGCGCGCCTTCGACGCGCTCGAGCTCGAGAGCGATGCGACGATGGACGAAGCCAAGGCGGCGTGGCGCCGGCTCGCCAAAGCCAACCATCCCGACGTCAAGCCGGGCGACGCGGCGGCCGCCGAGCGCTTCCGCAAAGTCCAGGCGGCGTGGGAGGTGCTGCGCACCGCCGAGGAGCGGCGCCAGGGCATCGCATGAAGACGCTGGTCCGGTCGCATTGGTCGAAGACGGTGTTGGTGTGCGGCAAATGCTCGAAGAAGCTGGGCGGCGGGTTCGGTGAGAAGCGCGAGACGTCGCTGGTCAAGCTGCTGCGCAAGTTCGGCGGCGGCAAGAAGCGCAAGGCGGCGTTCGGCGTGATCGAGACGAAATGCCTCGGCATCTGCCCCAAGGGCGCGGTGGTGACGGTCGATGCCGCGCATCCCGGGCAGTGGCAGCTGATCGAGGCGGGAACGCCCGAGGGGCAGGTGATCGAGCGGCTGGGGCTGTTGGTGGATTTAAGACCAGAAGACACCCGTTCGCACTGAGCGCAGGCGAGGTTCCAGGTCGGGCGCGGTGCGCTTGGCGCATGTCCTTCGAGTTCGCGCGGGACGAACGGGGTGGGGGCTTATTCGTCGCTCTCGGCGTCGGGCAGCGGATCGCGGCCCGAGATGCGGCGCGCCAGCGCGGCGGTCGCCGCATAGTCGCCGAAGTCGCCCGAGAGTTGGAGTACATGGTCGCTGCCCAGCGCACCCGCCGGGCTTGTCCCGAGCGGCTTGCCGTCGAGCGCGCAGGCGATCGTGCCGTCGGCCGGCGGCGCGATCGCGGTGACCGCAGCCGATGCCAGCGTCACCATCAGCGAGGGCTTACCCGCCATGTCGGGGATGGCGCGCGCGTCGAGGATGTCGGTCGGCTTGAGCGCGTGGCCGGCAACGACGAACGCGCCGGTCGGATAGGTCTTTGCCGGCGGCCTTGCCGCGGGCTTGGCGGCAACCGCGCTGCCGCCCAGCAGCAGCGCGGCGCCGAGCGCCAGGAGCAGGCGCTTCCGCACCATCACGCCGCGGCGTAGCGCGCCGCGGTGTCGCGGATCAGCGCGATCATGTTGGGGATGCCCTGCGTGCGGTTGGAGCTGAGCTGGTTCTTGAGATCGAACGGCGCGAGCGCGCCCTCGATGTCGGCGGCGGCGATTTCGGTCGCGGGCCGGTCCTGCACGGTCTTGAGCACCAGCGCGATGATGCCCTTGGTGATCGCCGCGTTCGAGTCGGCGAGGAAGTGCAGCCGGCCGTCCGCGGGATGCGTCGGATAGACCCACACCGAGGCCGAGCAGCCGCGGACCAGCGTCGCGTCGGTCTTGAGCGCCTCGGGCATCGGCTCGAGCTCGCGGCCGAGATCGATCAGCAGGCGGTAGCGATCGTCGGCGTCGAGAAATTCATATTCGTCGCGGACGGCGTCGAGGGTGGTGGCCATGGAAGTGCGATTAGCAGGGGGGGCGGTTGGACGGAAGGGCGGAGCGTCCGACATCTGCCTGGCCTCCCTCCGCCTTCGTCATCCCGGACTTGATCCGGGATCCATAGACGCAGCGCTCCTCAGTCGAACGCGGCGTATATGGATTCCCGCCTTCGCGGGAATGACGGGGAGAGAGAGGCAAGGACGCCTAAAGATCGATCCCGGCCGCGATCGCTTCCAGCTTGCGGATGCGCTCGCGCAGGTCGGCGAGTTCGATGCGCGCGCCGGCGCTGGTGGGGCGGGGCAGGTCGGGCTCGCTGACCAGCGCATGGCGCTTGAGGTCGAGCCAGCCGCGCCAGCCGGCGAGGCTCGCGCTGGTCAGCATCGCCAGGCCGGCAAGGCCGGCGATCGAGACGGTGAGCAGCGGAAGGATGTCGGTCATCGCATCTCTCCTTGGGGCGGTGGGGTCGGCGCGGGCCGAGGTCGTGCCCTCAGGGCCGGTCGCGCAACGATTCGATCTCGCGGTCGAGCGACGTCGAATGGTCGGTGGCGATCCGCTCGAGCACCGCGATCCGCTCTTTCAGCGAGCGGACCTCGTCGCGCAGCTGGCGGGCCTCGGCGTCGTCGGACGGGCGGGGCGGCATCGCGTCGAAACGGGGGCGGACGTTTCGGCCGCCGATGCCGCAGCGATCGCGGTAGAGCCGCGTGGCCAGCACCATCCCGATGATGATGACGACCATCCATTCTCCGTGGTGCATCGCAGGTCTCCTTAAGCTCGGGGTGGCGCTCAGTTGAGCGGGCTATCGCGCAGCCGGTCGATCTCGTCGGCAAGATTGGTCGAGCGATCGGTGAGGATGCGCTCGAGCACGGCGACGCGCTGTTCGAGCCGCTCGGTCTTGGCGGCATATTGCGCGGCCTTCTCGGCGGTGGCGTCGGTCGAGGCCTGCGCCATCCGCTCCTTGGCGGCGATCCATGCCTCGAACGGGCGGCGGGCGAGGGCCACGATCGGGATCGAGACCGCGATGATGGGAACGAGGATGCCGATGTCCATGATGAATTCCCCTTAGTTTACCGGGCCGCGCAGCGTCTCGATCTCGCGGTCGAGACGGTAGGCGCCATCGGTAACGATGCGCTCGATCGTGACGAGCCTGTCCTTGACCGCACCGAGTTCGGCACGGAGTTGCGCATTCTCCTGCGTGACCAAGCGCACCCGCTCCTCCGCCACGTCGGACGAATGGGGATAGATCGGCTCGCCCCAGCGCGTGCCCAGCGGATAGCCGTTCTTGATCTTCATCCGGGTCACGATCACCCAGGCGGGGGCGATGAACATCGTCGGGAAGGCGACGAGCGGTACGATGAGATCGGCAACATTCGACATAGTCTGTCCCCTTATCGTCCCGCGTCTTTAGCGCAGGCTGTCGATCTCGTCGGCGAGGCGACGGTTGTGGCTGGTATAATAGACTTCGAGGTCGCTGAGGCGACGGTCGATGTCGCGAAAGCTCGAGCGGACGTCGCGGACGCTGTTGCCGGGTGTGACGCGCGCCTTCTGCCAGAAGCGCTGATCCTCGCGGCTCATGTCCTCGAACTCGAGCGGCTTGTCGGCGGCCAGCCAGTTGGTCACCCAATAGGCGATCAGCGTCCAGGGGAAGCCGCCGATCACGGTGAGCAGCACCGCGGCGACACGGACCATGGTGACGTCGAGCCCTGTATAATCGGCGATCCCGGAGCAGACGCCGAGCCATTTGGCGTTGCGCTTGTCGAGGTAGAATTTGGTGTAGCGAGCGGACATGGACGTTACTCCCTATGCGATTGCGGTCAGGCGCGGCCCTGCCAGTCGTCGGCGTCGCGGCCCATTCCGCGCGGTGTGCGCTCGCTGCGATCGGGGACGGAGGGGCGCCAATTGGGGTCGTCGGCGGCAACGATGCGTTCGATCGTGGCAAGCCGCTCATCGAGCCGGCGGGCGAGATCATGCAGGCCGTCGAGGAGGTTTTCGTCCTCCATCGAGAGGCCGCGGGCCCGCCGCCACTGGCTGATATAGTGGAGCCCGATCCAGGGGAGCCCGATGAAGAGCATCCCGCAGATCATGATCGGGAGGAAGACGTCCTCCATGGATCAGCCCTCCTGGCTGGCGGAGGCGCGGCCCATCCGGGCTTTGAGCGCCTCGAGCTCGGCATCGACCTTGTCGGACGAGCGCAGATCCGCAATCTCCTCCTCGAGCGTCTTGGGGGCGGCGCCCATGCCGGCGGCATCCGCCCTTCCTTCCGCGAAGTCGACGCGGCGCTCGAGCGTCTCGAAGCGTGCGAACGCCTCGTCGATCTTGGGGCCGTTGGTCATCTCGCGCAGCTTGTAGCGGTTGTGCGCGCTTTCCAGCCGCGCGACGATCGAGCTCTGGCGGGCGCGCGCCTCGCGCAGCTTGGTCTGCAGCTTGGTGATGTCCGCCTCGGACGCGCCGAGCGCATCGTCGAGCACGCCGATCTCCTCGCGGAGGCGGTCGGCCATGTCACCGGCCTTCTGCTTCTCGAGCAGCGCCGCCTTGGCGAGGTCCTCGCGATTCTTCGAGAGCGCGAGCTCGGCCTTCTCGGTCCAATTCTCCTGGAGCTTGTCGAGCTTGGCGATGTGGCGGCGCATCTCCTTCTGGTCGGCGATCGTGCGCGCGGCGGAGGCGCGAACCTCGATCAGCGTCTCCTCCATCTCCATGACGATCATGCGGATCATCTTGGCGGGGTCCTCCGCCTTGTCGAGCAGGTCGGTGACGTTGGCGGCGATGATGTCTCGGGTGCGGGAGAAAATGCCCATTGTTGTGCTCCAGTGAAACGAGTGGGGATGGCCGGGCGGGAGGGGGACCGCCCGGACCGGTCGGTCAGGCCAGCGCCGGACCGACCGCGGCGGCGAGGCAGGCGGCCGTCGCGAACAGGGTGACCAGCGCGGCGGTGACCGGGCTGCGCTCCGTTGCGTAAACATAGGACATGGCGTGTCTCCGTGCCTGAACGTGTGGACCGCCGGAGCGGTGACGGAAAGAGCCTTGCAGATGCCGTGCCAAATTCGGAAGTCCCTGGTTTCCGGGGTTTTCCGTCGCTCGCACGCGACATAAGAACGTCACACTTGCCAAATGTTGGCGAATAGTCCCATTTCCGCCGCCATGGATCGCGACACCAAATTCATCGGCGAATCGACCGCCTTCCTCGATGCGGTCGAGCGCGCGAGCAGAGCGGCGGCGCTCAACCGGCCGGTGCTGGTGATCGGCGAGCGCGGCACCGGCAAGGAGCTGATCGCCGAACGGCTGCACCGGCTGTCGCCGCGCTGGGCCGGCTCGCTGGTCACGCTCAATTGCGCGGCGATGCCCGAGACGCTGATCGAAGCGGAGCTGTTCGGCCATGAGTCCGGCGCGTTCACTGGGGCCACCAAGGCGCGCGTCGGCCGCTTCGAGGAGGCCGACGGGGGCACGCTGTTCCTCGACGAGCTCGCGACTTTGTCGTCGGGCGCGCAGGAGCGGCTGCTCCGCGCGGTCGAATATGGCGAGGTGACGCGGATCGGCTCGTCCAAGGCGATTCGCGTCGACGTGCGGATCGTCGCGGCAACCAACGAGCATCTGCCCGCGCTGGTCGACCAGGGGCGATTCCGTGCCGACCTGCTCGACCGGCTGTCGTTCGAGGTCATCACCCTGCCGCCGCTGCGCCACCGCGAGGGCGACATTCCCGTGCTCGCCGACCATTTCGCCCGGCGGATGGCCGCCGAGCTCGACTGGCCGCAATTTCCAGGCTTCGCCGCCAAGGCGATGGCGATGCTGGTCGGCTATGACTGGCCGGGCAACGTCCGCGAGCTGCGCAACGTCGTCGAGCGCGCGGTCTATCGCTGGGACGCGCCCGATCGCGCGATCGACTCGATCGAGTTCGACCCCTTCGCCTCGCCCTGGCGGCCGCAGGGGCAGGGCGCCAAGCCGGCGATGACCGCCGAGCCCGGCCCCGCGCAGACCATCGCGGTGGTCGAGCATGCCGACGTCAGCGACCTGCGTGCGGCCTGCGACGCCTATGAGAAGCAGCTGCTGGAGGCCGCGCTCAAGCGCTGCCGCTTCAACCAGCGCACCACCGCGGCGGCGCTGGCACTCAGCTACGACCAGCTCCGCCATGCGCTGAGGCGGCACAATCTGCTCGAGAAGGCGGCAGCCTCCTAACCCGCTCGCCCTGAGCGAAGCCGAAGGACATGCCGCGAGCGCGGCGCCTGCAACACGCGCCTCGACTGCGCTCAGTGCGAACGGGCGTGAAGGTTTGCGACCACCACCCGCCGTCCGTCCCGAGCGAAGTCGAAGGACATGCCCCGAGCGTGGCACTTGCAAGACGCACTTCGACTTCGCTCAGTGTGAACGGGCTAGAGATACGTCACGCCCAACCGTTTCGGCTCCGTTCTCTGATAATGGCTCGCAACAGGTCTTTTCGCTGCACTTTTGTCGAAGGGACGCGTTAGGGCCCACGAGCTTTCAACCACGATACCAGGAGATGCCGCATGGCCTTCGTCCTTCCCCCGCTTCCCTTCGAGAAGACCGCGCTCGATCCGATCATGTCGGCCGAGACCTTCGACTATCATCATGGCAAGCACCACAATGCCTATGTCCAGAAGGTCAATGGCTGGGAGGCCGAGAAGAATCTCGGCGGCAAGACGCTGATCGAGGTCACCAAGCTCGCCAAGGATACCGGCGACAAGGGCCTGTTCAACAACGCCGCTCAGGTCTGGAACCACAGCTTCTTCTGGCAGTGCCTGGCGCCCGCCGGTTCGACCAAGCCGAGCGAGAAGCTCGCCGGGCTGATCGAGCAGTTCGGCGGCCAGGACGCGCTGATCGCCAAGCTCAAGGAAGAGGCCGTCGGCCATTTCGCGAGCGGCTGGGCGTGGCTGGTGCTCGACGGCGGCGCGCTCAAGGTGACCTCGCTGCACGACGCCGACACGCCGGTGGTGCATGAGGGCATGAAGCCGCTGCTCACGCTCGACGTGTGGGAGCACGCCTATTACATCGACTATCGCAACGCGCGCCCCGACTTCGCCGAGAAGGTGCTCAAGAATGTGATCAACTGGGACTTCGTGTCGCAGAATCTCGATGGCGAAGGTGCCAGCCGCGCCGACCAAGAGCCGGCCTGATCCGCTAACTCGATCGTCATCCTGACGAACGTCAGGATCCAGGGCTGCGGGCTACACGGTCTGCAGCCCTGGATCCCGGATAGGTCCGGGATGAGTTTTGAAAATTATTCCGCAGGCGGTCCGTCGGCGACCGCCTCGGCGGGCGTTTCGCCAAGGCCATGCTTCATCAGCATCGGGATGTTCGCCATCGCGAAGATCATCGTCGCGGGCACCGCGCCCCATAATTTGTAGCCGATCCAGAAGCTCGTCGTGCTGTTGCGCCAGACGAGCTCGTTGGCGACTGCCATCGCGATGAAGAACAGCGCCCAGTTGCGCGACAACAGCGTCCAGCCGCGCGCGTCCAGCCCCGGATAGGCGGTGCCCAGCGCGAGCTTGAGCGTCGGCTTGCCCGTCCACAGGCCGAACCAGAGGATGCCCGACACCATCAGATAGTAGAGCGTCGGCTTGATCTTGATGAACCAGTCGACGTGCAGCCACAGCGTCAGTCCGCCGAGCACCAGCACCATCGCGCTCGAAAACCATTGCATCGGCGAAATCCGCCCGAAGCGGACCAGCGAGAAGACCATTGCCACCGCCGTCGCCGCCATGAAGATCCCCGTCGAGGCGAAGATGTTCTTATGCGTCAGCGAATAGGCCGCGAAATAGACCAGCAGCGGCCCGAGATCGAGCGCGAGGCGGAGCAGCGGCCCGGCTTCGGTCCGGCGGGCGGTGGGGCTGTTCACGGCAATCCTCTTTCCTGTCTTCTCACCGTTGGTCCCCACGTAGTCGAAGGACGCGCGGCAGGCGGTATCGTTTGTAGCACGCACTTCGACTGCGCTCAGTGCGAACGGTATAGGGCGTTCGGGTGAACCGCCCCTTACTTCACCCGTGGCGTCACCCCCGCGATCAGCCCCGCCACCTCGTCGGGATCGAACGGCCGGAAATCCTCGAGCGTCTCGCCGACGCCGATCGCATGGATGGGCATCCCGAATTTCTCCGCCGCCGCGACCAGCACGCCGCCCTTGGCGGTGCCGTCGAGCTTGGTCATCACCAGCCCGGTGACGCCCGCGTCACGCCCGAAAATCTCGATCTGGTTGAGCGCGTTCTGGCCGGTGGTCGCATCGAGCACGAGCACCACGTCATGCGGCGCCGCCGGATTGAGCCGCCCCAGCACGCGCCGGATCTTCGACAGCTCGTCCATCAAGCCGGCCTTGTTCTGGAGGCGGCCGGCGGTGTCGACGATCAGCACGTCGGTGCCGATCGCGGTGCCCTGCTTGACGCCCTCCCAGACCAGGCTGGCCGCGTCGCCGCCTTCCTTGCCCGAGATGATCGGCACCCCGATCCGTTCCGCCCAGACCTTGAGCTGCCCGATCGCCGCCGCCCGGAACGTGTCGCCGGCGACCAGCATCACCTGATAGTCCTGCTCCTGGAGCAGATGCGCGAGCTTGGCGATCGTCGTCGTCTTGCCGGAGCCGTTGACGCCGATCACGAGGATCACCTGCGGACGCGGGAACGCCTCGATCTCGAGCGGCTTGGCGACCGGGCGCAGGATCTTGGCGACCTCGTCGGCGACGACCGCGCGGATGCCGGCCTCGTCGATGCCCTTGTCATAGCGCTCGTCCTCGAGCCGTTCGCGCACGCGTGCCGCGGTGACCGGTCCGAGATCGGAGGCGATCAGCGCCTCCTCGATCTCGTCGAGCGTCTGCCGGTCGAGCTTCTCCTTGGTGAGCAGGCCCGCGAGGTTGCCGCCGAGCTTCTCGGTTGTGCGACGGAAGCCCGCTGCAAGCTTGTCGTGCCAGATCACCGTATGCGGTACGCGCTTGGTCGGTTCGGGGGTGTCGGTCATCTGATCTTCCTGTTCCCCGGCGAACGCCGGGGCACGATATGGTTCAACGCGTCTCTCCCACGAGCATGCCATCCTCGACATGGCTCACGCGCATCGACACGACGTCGCCGCGGCGGACGCGGTTGGTGGTGGCCCCCCATGGCGCCGCGCCCGAGGCGAGGCGGATGGGGGCGTAATTGCCGGCGTGCCCGCGGCCGTCGAGCCGCTCGACCAGCACCGACTGCGTCGTCCCGACGAGGGTGCTCAACCAGGCGGCGCGGCGCGCATCGGCGGCGTCGCGCAGACGCGCCGCGCGGGCGCGGATCGTCGCGGCGTCGTGCTGCGGCATCCGTGCAGCGGGGGTGCCGGCGCGGACGGAATAGGGGAAGATGTGGCCGAGCACGATGTCGCAATCGTCGAGCAACGCCAGCGTGTTGAGCGCCTGCTGTTCCGTCTCGGTCGGGAAGCCGGCGATCAGGTCGGCGCCGATCGCGATCTCGGGGCGCGCCGCCTTGAGCCGCTCGACCATCGCCACCGCTTGCGCGCGGCTGTGACGCCGCTTCATCCGCTTGAGCACTTTGTCGTCGCCGGCCTGTAGCGACAGGTGAAGATGCGGCTGGAGGCGGGGTTCCTGGGTGAGCAGCGCGAACAGCCGGTCGTCGATCTCGATCGAGTCGAGCGAGGACAGCCGCAGCCGCGGCAGCTCGGGCACCAGCGTCAGCACGCGCTCGACGAGCTGACCGAGGCTCTGATGGCCAGGCAGGTCGGGGCCGTAGCTGGTCGTGTCGACGCCGGTCAGCACGATCTCGCGATAGCCGTCGGCGACGAGCGCGCGGATGCGCTCGATCACGCCGCCGGCCGGGACCGAACGGCTTGGGCCGCGCGCATAGGGGATGATGCAGAAGGTGCAGCGATGGTCGCACCCGGTCTGCACCTCGACGAAGGCGCGCGCGCGGGTGCCGAAGCCGGCGGCGAGGTGGGGGGCGGTGTCGGTGGCGGCGAGGATGTCGGAGACGCGGATCTTGTGTGCACCCACGCCTCCATCTTCGTGCGACCCCCAAACCCCGTTCGTCCTGAGCGCAGTCGAAGGACGTATTACGGGCGCGGCGCCTGGGTCACGCACTTCGACTGCGCTCAGTGCGAATGGGGTGGGGGGCGTGGACGTGCCCTCCCGTAATCCGTTCGTCCCGAGCGCAGTCGAGGGACCGGCTTCGGGCGACGCGTCTGCGTCTTGTCCCTCGACTTCGCTCGGGACGAACGGGGGAAGGTTGAAGGACGCCGCCTCGCGCTTCTCCCGATTGCCCACCACCGCGCTCACTTCGGGCATGACCGCGAACATCGCCGGATCGAGCTGCGCCGCGCAGCCCGTCACCACGATCCGCGCGCCCGGCCGGCGCTTGGCTGCAGCGCGCACCGCCTTGCGCGCCTGGCGCACCGCTTCGCCGGTCACCGCGCAGCTGTTGATGATGACCAGATCGTCCTGACCCGCCGCAAGCCCGCGCATGGCCTCGCTCTCGGCGGCGTTGAGACGGCAGCCCAGCGTGATCAGCTCGGGGCCGCTCATGCCGGGAAGGCGGCCATGTCGAGTTCGCCCGTGAAGACGTGGGTGGCGGGCCCGGTCATGCGGATCGTGCCGCCGGGCTGCCAGTCGATCACCAATTCGCCGCCGGGCAGCGCCACCGTAACGCCGCTCCGGGCACGCCCCGAGCGGATCGCCGCGACCGCGGTCGCGCACGCGCCGGTGCCGCAGGCGCGCGTCAGGCCCGCACCGCGCTCCCAGACCCGCAGGCGGATGCGATCGGGCGAGTCGATCGTGGCGAGATTGACGTTGATCCGCTCGGGGAAGACCGGGTCGTGCTCGATCGTCGGCCCGATCGCGGCGAGATCGGGCGCGTCGAGGTCGGGCACGAAGAAGATGATGTGCGGATTGCCCACGCTGAGCGCGATCGGTGCCATGATCGGCGCGAGCCCGTCCCACGCCAGCGGCAATGCCGCCGTGTCCATTGCATAAGCGAGCGGCACCGCATCCCAGCCGAAGCGCGGCGCGCCCATGTCGACGCTGGCGCCGCCGGCGATCGCTTCGCTCGACAGGATGCCGCCCAGCGTCTCGATCGCGGGCGTGCCGCCGAGCAGCAGCGCGACGCAGCGAGTCGCATTGCCGCACGCCGCGACCTCGCCGCCATCGGCGTTCCAGATCCGCATACGCGCGTCGGCGACGCGCGACCGCTCGATCAGGATCAGCTGGTCGCAGCCGACGCCGCTGTGCCGGTCGGCGATCGCCTGCGCGCGCGCGGGCCCCATCACCAGCGGCGCTTCGCGCGCGTCGAACACGACGAAGTCGTTGCCGAGACCGTGCATCTTGTGGAAGCGTTGCGCCATGATGCGCGCGATCTAGGCAGTGCGCCGGGTCAAGTCCACCGCCGCTTGCGTTTCACCGCGCACCGGTCTATCCGGCCGGCGATCGTTCCGACAGGTTCGTGATGGCTCCAGCGCCCGGTTTCGGACCGTGCGCCCGCCGGCCGGCGAGTTTCGCCCGCCGGCGCTTTGTGCGTTGGGCTTATCGCGATCCCCAGGACACAGGAGCCGGTGCGTATGTTCGAGAGTCTGAGCGAAAGGCTGGGTGGGGTCTTCGATCGCCTGCGCGGTCGCGGTGCGCTCAACGAGGCGGACGTGCGCGCGGCGCTGCGCGAGGTGCGGATCGCGCTGCTCGAGGCCGATGTCGCGCTGCCCGTGGTGCGGGATTTCGTCGACAAGGTGACCGAGGCCGCGATCGGCCAGTCGGTGCTGCGCTCGATCACGCCCGGCCAGCAGGTCGTCAAGATCGTCAACGACGCGCTGACCGAGATGCTCGGCTCGGAAGCCTCCGATCTCCAGCTCGACGTCACCCCGCCCGCGATCGTGATGATGGTCGGCCTGCAGGGCTCGGGCAAGACCACCACCACTGCCAAGATCGCCAAGCGCCTGCGCGAGCGCGGCCGCAAGAAGGTGTTGCTCGCCTCACTCGACGTCAACCGTCCTGCAGCGCAGGAGCAGCTTGCGGTGCTGGGCGTCCAGGCCGAGGTCGCGACGCTGCCGATCGTCGAGGGCCAGCAGCCCGTCGACATCGCGCGCCGCGCGCTCAACGCCGCCAAGCTCCAGGGCTTCGACGTGCTGATGCTCGACACCGCGGGCCGACTGCATGTCGATCAGGCGCTGATGGACGAGATGAAGGCGGTCGCCGACGTCACCCGGCCGACCGAGATACTCCTCGTCGTCGATGCGCTGACCGGCCAGGACGCGGTCAACGTCGCCAAGAACTTTTCCGACCAGGTGCCGCTCACCGGCGTCGTGCTGACCCGGATGGACGGCGATGCGCGCGGCGGCGCGGCGCTGTCGATGCGCGCGGTGACGGGCAAGCCGATCAAGTTCGTCGGCACGGGGGAAAAGCTCGACGGGCTCGAGCTGTTCCAGCCGTCGCGCGTTGCCGGCCGCATCCTCGGCATGGGCGACGTCGTGTCGCTGGTCGAACGCGCGGCGGAGAGCATCAAGGCGGAGGATGCCGAGAAGCTCGCCGAGCGCATGTCCAAGGGGCAGTTCGACCTCAACGATCTGCGCGGCCAGCTGACCCAGATGCGCAAGATGGGCGGTCTCGGCGCGCTCGCGTCGATGCTGCCCGGCATCGCCAAGGTGAAGAACGCGATGGCGAACGGGCAGGTCGATGACAAGATCCTGATCCACATGGACGCGATCATCGGCTCGATGACGCCCAAGGAGCGGGCGAAGCCCGAGCTGCTCAACGCCAAGCGCAAGATCCGCGTCGCCAAGGGCTCCGGCACCACCGTGCAGGACGTCAACAAGATCCTGAAGATGCATCAGGAAATGGCGACGATGATGAAGAAGATGAAGAAGATGGGCGGCCTCAAGGGGCTCGCCGCCATGTTCGGCAAGGGCGGCGGGGGCATGGGTGGCCTCGGCGGTCTGGGCGGACCGGGCGGCGGGATGCCCCCGGGCGGCGGCGCGGGCGGTCTCGGCGGTCTGCCGGGTTTGCCCGGCGGGCAGGGGCTGCCACCCGGCTTCGAGAATTTCATGAAGAAGAAGTGAGTTAGTTCAACAACCGTCGTCATCCCGCCGAACGTCAGGATCCAGGCCCACAGGCGACCCCGCCCGAAGCCTTGGATCCCGGATCAAGTCCGGATGACGGATAGAAATCAGTAGAAGGAATTACAGCATGTCCGTTTCGATCCGTCTGTCGCGTGGTGGTGCCAAGAAGCGTCCTTATTACCGCATCGTCGTCGCCAACTCGACCGCGCCGCGCGATGGCGCCTTTCTCGAGAAGATCGGCACCTACAATCCGATGCTCCCCAAGGGCGACGAGAAGCGCGTGATCCTCGACGGCGAGCGCGCCAAGCATTGGCTGTCGGTCGGCGCGCAGCCGACCGATCGCGTTGCCCGCTTCCTCGATGCCGCCGGCATCAAGGAGCGCGCCGCGCGCTCGAACCTCAAGAAGGGCGAAGCCGGCGACAAGGCCAAGGAGCGCGCCGAGGAGCGCGCCGCCAAGGTGACCGCGGCGAACGAGGCGGCTGAGGCTGCGGCTGCTGCAGCGGCGGCACCGAAGGAAGAGCCGGCGGCGGAAGCGGCTCCGGCCGAGACGCCTGCGGAAGAGACCAGCGAGGCGTGATGCCTTGGCCTGGCGCTTCAAAAGGAGCGCCAGGCTCTCTCCCCACCCGTTCGTCCTGAGCGAAGTCGAAGGACAGGACACGGGCGGAAACACCGTTCGTACTGAGCGCAGTCGAAGTGCAGCCACCGTCCGCGCGTGGCCTTCGACTGCGCTCAGGCGGAATGGGGGTGCTTCGACTTCGCTCAGCACGAACGGGGTGTAGGCCGGTGACAGACACGCGCGTTACATTGGCTGCCGTCGTCGGCGCGCACGGCATCCAGGGCGAACTCCGCCTCAAGCTGTTCACCGACGACCTCGCGCAGTACCCGCGGCTTCAGGCGGGCGAGGCGACGCTGACGCTCAAGTCGGTGCGCCCCGGCCCCAATGGCGCGGTCGCGCGCTTCGCCGAGGTGACCGACCGCACCGCCGCCGAGGCGCTGCGCGGCACGCCGCTTACCGTTTCGCGCGACGCGCTGCCGCCGCTCGCCGACGGCGAATATTATCATGCCGACCTGCTCGACCAGGACGCCGTCTCCACCGACGGCACCGCGCTCGGCCGCATCGTCGCGGTCGAGAATTACGGCGCGGGCGACCTGATCGAGATCGAGCGCCCCGACGGCAAGCGCTTCCTCGTGCCGGTCGCGGCCGGGGTCGACGATCTCGGGCCGCCGATCCGCGTGCACGCCGAGTTCGTGGACGCCTGATGGATCCGGCCGCGCAGATCTTCTTCCTGATGCTCGCAGCGCAGTTCGCGTTTACCGGGCTGTTGATGTGGAGCGTCGCGCGGCGCTTCCCGGCGCGTCTGCGACTATACCGGTTCGTCGCGCCCGCGCCGGTGCCGATCTTCTGCTTCGCGATGGCGATCACCGGCTTCCTCGCTTGGATGCGACAACAGCATCTGCCGAATTGGGACGAGGCCTCGACCGGCATCGTCGTGCGGATGGCGGTATCCTATGTCGTACTGTGGCTGGTCGGCGTGGTGTGGGGGAGCTTGGTGGCGCGCTGGACGCGTCGGCGATGAGCATGTTCTTCTCGTTCCCCGGCGCACGCCGGGGCCCAGAGCCCCAAACGCTGCCGCCTGAAGCCCTGGACCCCGGCGTACGCCGGGGAATGGAAATGCGATGAGCTTCACCGCCGCCGTCCTCACCCTCTATCCCGAGATGTTTCCCGGGCCGCTGGGCACCAGCCTCGCCGGCCGCGCGCTGGCGGAGGGCAAGTGGGCGCTCGATGCGGTCCAGATCCGCGACTTCGCCGCCGACAGGCACCGCTCGGTCGACGACACGCCGGCCGGCGGCGGCGCGGGCATGGTGATGCGCGCCGACGTGCTCGCGACCGCGCTCGACGCCACCGCCGCACGCCACCCCGCGCTCCCGATTCTGGCCATGACGCCGCGCGGTGCGCCGCTCGCGCAGGCGCGCGTCAGGCGCCTCGCGGACGGCCCCGGCGCGCTCATCCTCTGCGGCCGCTTCGAGGGCATCGACCAGCGGCTGTTCGACGCACGCGCCATCGAGGAGGTGTCGATCGGCGACTATATCCTGTCGGGCGGCGAGATGGCCGCGCTGACGCTGCTCGACGCTTGCATCCGGCTGCTTCCCGGCGTAATGGGCGCGGCTTCCAGCGGGGATGACGAGAGCTTCGAGACGGGGCTACTCGAATATCCGCATTATACCCGACCCACGACATGGGAAGGGCGCACGATCCCGCAGGTGCTGCGATCGGGGGATCATGCGAGGATCGACGCCTGGCGTAAAGCCGAGGCCGAGACCATCACACGGCTAAGGCGGCCGGACCTTTGGGAGCGCCACGGTGGCGCGCCGGGTCGGTCGCCCTCTGGCGCGCGGCACGAAGACGGGACGAAGTCATGAACCTGATCCAGACGCTCGAGGCCGAGGCCATCGCGCATTTCAACGAAACCAAGAAGATCCCCGAATTCCGCCCCGGCGACACGATCAAGGTCGGCGTCAAGGTCGTCGAAGGCGAGCGCACCCGCGTCCAGGCATTCGAGGGCGTGTGCATCGCGCGCGCCAACCGCGGCATGGGTTCGAGCTTCACCGTCCGCAAAATCTCGTTCGGCGAGGGCGTCGAGCGCGTCTTCCCGCTCTATTCGCCCAACGTCGATTCGATCGACGTCGTGCGCCGCGGTGTCGTGCGTCGCGCCAAGCTCTATTATCTGCGCGGCCGCACCGGCAAGTCGGCGCGTATCGCCGAGCGCAAGGACAATCGCGAGAAGGTCAAGGCGTAACGCCTTTGGCCCTCGCGGGCTGATGAGGGGCGTCGGTGGCGGAAGCCGCCGGCGCCCTTTTCTTTGCCCCTCTCCCCTGCGGGGGAGAGGGAGGGGCCCGCCGCGCAGCGGTGGGAGGGTGAGGGCACGTCCCCTCGGGCGCTGCGTGTCCCCACCCCCCCACCCCCCTGGCTGGGCCCCCCCCCCCCCCCCTCGCGGGGGGGGGGGAAGGCGCGCCGCGGGGGGGGGGGGGGGGGGGGCCACGTCCCCTCGGGCGCTGCGTGCCCTCACCCTCCCAGCCTGCGGCTGGGCCCCTCCCTCTCCCTTGCGGGAGAGGGGAAGAATGCTACCAGCACCTCATGCGCCATATCCTCCTCGCCCTGCCGCTTCTCGTCGCCGCCGCTCCCGCCACGACTGGTGTCCCGCAGAAACCGCTGACCCTCGATCGCATCTATGCGAGCCCGTCGCTGTCCGGCCCGACCCCGCGCGACGTGCAGCTCTCGCCCGACGGCAGGCTCGCGACATTGCTCAAGCCGCGCGCCGACGAGCGCGAGCGCTACGATCTGTGGGCGGTCGACACGACCGCTGGTGCGCAGCGCATGCTGGTCGACAGCAAGCGCGTCGGTTCAGGCGCCGAGATTTCCGAGGCCGAAAAGATGCGGCGCGAGCGCGCGCGCGTCGGCGGCACCAAGGGCATCGTCGACTATGATTGGGCGCCCGACGGCAAGACCATCCTCGTCCCGATCGACGGCGATCTCTATCTGGCCGGCCTCGACGGATCGGTGCGCCGGCTGACCGACACGCCGCAGTCGGAGATCGACGCGCACGTCTCCGAGGGCGGGCGCTATGTCAGCTTCGTCCGCGACCAGAATCTGATCGCGCTCGATCTCACCACCGGCAGGGAGAAGCCGCTTACCAAGGAGGGCGGGGGCACCGTCACCTGCGGCACCGCCGAGTTCGTCGCGCAGGAGGAGATGGACCGCACCACCGGCACCTGGTGGGCGCCGGGCGACGGCCATGTCGCGGTCGAATGCTACGATGAAGCCAAGGTCAAGACGGTCACGCGCGCCGCGATCGGCGCCGACGGCACAAAGACCTTCGACCAGCGCTATCCCGCCGCGGGCACGCCCAATGTCGCGGTGTCGCTGACGGTCATGTCCGCCGACGGCTCGCATCGCCAGAAGGTCGATCTCGGCGCCGATCCCGACATCTATGTCGCGCGCGTCGACTGGTCGAAGGACGGGCGCACGCTCTACGTCCAGCGCCAGAGCCGCGACCAGAAGACGCTCGACCTGCTCGCCGTCGACCCCGCGACGGGTGCGTCGAGGACCCTGTTCAGCGAGACCTCGAAGACCTGGGTCAACCTCACCGACGATTTCCGCCCGCTCGCCGACGGCAGCCTGATCTGGGGTTCGGAGCGTAGCGGCTATATGCATCTCTACCGCTATGCCGATGGCGTATGGACGCAGCTCACCCACGGCGACTGGACCGTCGAGATGAACGGCCAGAGCCACTCGACCGGCGTGATCGGTGTCGACGAGGCGCAGCACCGGCTGTTCTTCGCGGCCAATAAGGACGACGTGCTCGAAAGCCAGATCTACACGATCGACTATCTCCACCCGGGTGAGCCGCAGCGGATCACCGAGCGCGGCTATTGGAACGACGCGGTGATGGACAAGGCGGCGACGCACCTGCTCGTCACCCGCTCGAGCCCCAGCCAGCCGTCGCAGGTCTATCTGGCCGACGCGACCGGCAGGCGCGTGTCGTGGATCGAGGAGAACAGGCTCGACGCGGCGCACCCCTATGCACCCTATCTCGCCGCGCATCGGCCGGTGACCTACGGCACGATCAAGGCCGCCGACGGCAGCGATCTCCACTATGAGATGATCACCCCCAAGCTCGTGCCGGGCAAGCACTATCCGGTGTTCTTCGAACATTATGGCGGCCCGGGGTCGCAGCAGGTCAAGCGCAGCTGGATGGGGCCGCTGCCGCAATATTGGGTGTCGAAGGGCTGGATCTATTTCCAGATCGACAATCGCGGCTCGGCCAATCGCGGCACTGCCTTCGGCAACCAGATCTATCATGCGATGGGCAGCGTCGAGGTTGCCGACCAGGCGACCGGCGCGCGCTGGCTGCAGAGCCAAAAATTCGTCGATCCGAAGAAGATCGCGATCTTCGGCTGGTCCTACGGCGGCTATATGACGCTCAAGATGCTCGAGACCGCACCCCCAGGCCTCTATGCGGCGGGGGTGTCGGGCGCGCCGGTGACGCGCTGGGAACTCTATGACACGCATTATACCGAACGCTATCTCGGCGATCCGACGGCCGTGCCTGGCGTCTATGCGGGATCGGACGCGATCGCGCAGGCGCCGTCGATCAAGACGCCGATGCTGCTGATGCACGGGCTCTCCGACGACAATGTCGTGTTCGAGAATTCGGCGGCGCTGATCAACAAACTGCAGGAGACCGACACGCCCTTCGACATGATGCTGTACGTCGGCCAGACCCACCACATCGCGGGCGAGGGCCGGCAGGCGCATGTCGAGAAGACGATCGAGCGGTTTCTGGACGACAAGGTGCTTCACGAACTCACCCCTCCCTGAAAGGGAGGGGACGGGGGTGGGTTCGCCTGGGGCTGGCGCTACCCTATCCTGAGACGAACCCACCCCTAACCCCTCCCTTTCAGGGAGGGGAACCGCAAGCCTCTTGGACAACAAGCGCCAAGCGACTATGCGCGGGCGCGCAATATTCGCACTTGGAGTTTTGACATGGGGTATCGGATCGTCGTGGCGGGAGCCACCGGCAATGTCGGGCGCGAGATGCTCGCGATCCTGGCGGAGCGCGAATTTCCGATCGATGAGATCGCGGTTGTCGCCAGCAGCCGCTCGCAGGGCACGCAGGTCGAATTCGGCGACACCGGCAAGATGCTGACGATCAAGAATATCGACCATTTCGATCCGACCGGCTGGGACATGGCGCTGTTTGCGATCGGCTCGGAGGCGACCAAGATCCACGCGCCGCGCTTCGCCAAGGCGGGCTGCACGGTGATCGACAATTCGTCGCTCTACCGGATGGATCCCGACGTGCCGCTGATCGTGCCCGAGGTGAACCCGGATGCGATCGAGGGCTACGCCCGCAAGAACATCATCGCCAACCCCAATTGCTCGACTGCGCAGATGGTCGTGGCGCTCAAGCCGCTGCACGATTTCGCCAAGATCACGCGCGTCGTCGTCTCGACCTACCAGTCGGTGTCGGGCGCGGGCAAGGCGGGGATGGACGAGCTGTTCGAGCAGAGCCGCAACATCTTCGTCGGCGATTCGGCCGAGCCGAAGAAGTTCACCAAGCAGATCGCGTTCAACGTGATCCCGCACATCGACAGCTTCCTCGACGACGGCTTCACCAAGGAAGAGTGGAAGATGGTCGTCGAGACCAAGAAAATCCTCGATCCCAAGATCAAGGTGGTCGCGACCTGCGTGCGCGTGCCGGTGTTCGTCGGCCATAGCGAGGCGATCAACATCGAGTTCGAAAACGAGATTTCGGCCAAGCAGGCGCAGGACATCCTGCGCGAGGCGCCCGGCATCATGCTGATCGATAAGCGCGAGGACGGCGGCTACACGACGCCGATCGAGTGCGTCGGCGAGTTCGCCACCTTCGTCAGCCGCGTCCGCGAGGACCCGACCGTCGACAACGGCCTCGTGCTGTGGTGCGTCTCGGACAATCTGCGCAAGGGCGCGGCGCTCAACGCGGTGCAGATCGCCGAACTGCTCGGGCGGCGCCACCTCCATAAGGCGGCGTAACGGTCATCGTCCGCTCGGTGGTCGCGCTGTCGGCCATCGAGCGGATCGGTCCGCCGGATCAGGCGGCCAGCCACATCCGCGCGGCCTTCTCCGAGATGAAGACCATGCCGCCGTCGCGCATCGTCTGCTTCGCGCGGACCTTGCTGAGGCTGTCGGCGGTGACCACCGCGGTGCGGTCGCCCTCGCGCCACAGATCGCCCATCGCGTCCGCCATGATCTTGGCGGAACTCGGCGATGCCACGGTGCCGCGGCTATTGTCGAACAGGACGCGGAGCGTGCTGAAATCGTGGCGCGCCCTGATCAGTTCGGCGCGACAGTCCTGCGCCATGCGCGAGGTCATGCTGTCGTCCAATTCGCCTTCGACGCGACAGATGACGAGGGCATCCGAAACATCGCGTTCGATTTCGTACCTGGCCATGTGATCCTCCGAAGATCGGCATGTTTGTCATTCTTTACCATGAACTTAAAGACCAATCTTGCGGTGCATTGCAGCAATGGCCTGCCCCGCTCAAATATCGGTCAGGCGGATCCCGCTGTCCGGTGGACGACTGCGGAGCATCCGATCAGATCGCAGGGCGATGCGGGAGGCGAGAATGACCGACACGATGACAGGCGGCTGCCAATGCGGGCGGGTGCGCTACGCCGCCGCGATTGCGAACGACGAGGCGTATGTCTGCCATTGCGGCATGTGCCGCCGCGCGACCGGTGGCATCTCGATCGCATTCAAGCAGGTCGCGCTCGCCGATGTGACGTGGACCGCGACATCGCCCGACTATTATCAATCCTCGCCGATCGCCAGACGGCCCTTCTGTAAGGTGTGCGGGACGCCGCTCGGCTTCCAGTTCCTCGACGGCGACGCTATGGACCTCACCGTCGGCTCGTTCGACGATCCGACACGTTTCCGCCCGACCTCCCATTTCTCGATCGAGACCGCGCTGCCGGCGTGGATGGATGTGTCGCATTTGCCCGGCACACGGCTCGACGAGCATGCGCCCGTCGCCGACAGATGGAAGAAGGCCCTTGGCAAGCTCCCCGACTGATCCGACCGTCCATCGGTTCGCCAGCTTCGACGGCGTCGAGATCGCCTGGCGCGAGATCGCGCCGGCCGGCGGCGGCGGGCGGCCGATCGTGCTGATCCACGGCTTCTTCTCGACCGCCGAGGTCAATTGGATCCGCTACGGCCATGCCGCGCGCCTCGCGGCGTGCGGCTACCGCGTGATCATGCCCGACCTGCGCGGCCATGGCGACAGCGCCAAGCCGCACGATTCCGCCGCCTATCCGCGCGATGCGCTCGCCGACGACGGCTTCGCCTTGATCGCTCGTCTCGGGCTGACCGACTATGACCTCGGCGGCTATTCGCTGGGCGGGCGCACGACGATGCGGATGCTCGCGCGGGGTGCCACGCCGCGGCGCGCGATCGTCGGCGGGATGGGGCTCGCCGGGATCGTCGACACCGGCGGACG
This sequence comes from uncultured Sphingomonas sp., assembly GCF_937859915.1. Classification (GTDB taxonomy): domain Bacteria; phylum Pseudomonadota; class Alphaproteobacteria; order Sphingomonadales; family Sphingomonadaceae; genus Solisphingomonas. The sequence continues at coordinate 47,236 of NZ_CALMAW010000067.1, forward strand.
CGGTAGTCATTTCCGCAACATACTGACCAACCTCGGCAGCTTCGCGCGGGGCTCGAACGAATGGATGGCGGAAGCCTTCCTCAAGACCGTCGGCGGCGATCCGGTGGCGCTGCTCCACGTGCTCGACACCTTCACCGACACGCCGCTCGACGTGGTCCGCGGCATCGACACGCCGACGTTGGTCGTCGCCGGCGTCGACGACGACGACAATGGCTCGGCGCGGGCGCTTGCCGACGCGCTGCCGGCTGGGGTCCACGTCCCGATCCCCGGCAACCATATGAGTGCGGTGACCAAGCGGGAACTCGGCGAGGCGATCGCCGATTTTGTCACGCTCGCGTAACATTTATCAATCTGGATCAGTATTTAGCGAATCATTCACCGGCATGGCGCGATACAGGCGGCATGGATTCCACCGCCATCATACTGTCGAGCCTGACGGCGACCAGTCTGCTGCTGTGCGTGGCATTGGCGATGGCCTGGCATTGTTTCGGGCGTGAACGCCATGCGGCGATCTGGTCCGCCGCCTTCGGCCTGTCGACGGCGACCTGGGCGGTCAATCTGCTCAGCGCCTGGATGCCGGCCTTCGATACCCCTCTGACGCTGCTCGCGAGCCTGACGTCGATCGGCTGCTTCGCGCTGATCGCGCTCGGTTTCCGGCGACGGGTCGGGCTCCCCGAACGCGCCGAGCTGATCATCATGATCGGTGCGGCGGTCTCGGTGCTGGCCGGCTGGGTGGTGATCTGGTCGACCCATGCCGGCTTCGTCCGCGCGCTGATCGTCTTCTTCTGCGCCGCGATGCTGATCGTTTCGGCGCTGTCGTTGCGCGCGGATCCGCAGGACGGGCGACGGCGGACGGGTGGGGCGGCGTTCTGGATGCTGGCGAGCTTTGCGGGCTATGATCTTCTGCTCGGCATCGTGGCGCTGTGCGCATCTGGCCCGGCGGACCTCAGCTATCGGCTCTACCGGCTCATGCTGCTGCTGGGCGTGCCGACCGGGCTGTTCGGGGTCGGGCTGTTCGCGATGTTCCTGCTCGCGGCCGACCTTGCAGACGGCATGCGGCAGCTCGCGGCGAGCGATCCGCTGACCGGCATCCTCAACCGCCGCGGCTTCGAGCAGGCGGCGGTGCCGCTTGTCGCGCAGAGCAAGCGCCATGCACGCACGCTGGCGGTGGTGATGGCGGACCTCGACCGCTTCAAGACGATCAACGACCGCTTCGGCCACGGCGTCGGCGATGCTGTGCTGCAATGTTTCGCCAGCCATGTCGGCAAGACGATCCGCGAGGGCGATCTGTTCGGCCGGATGGGTGGCGAAGAGTTCGTGCTGGTGCTGCCCGACACCGGCGGCAGCGAGGCGATCGAGGCGATCGAGCGGATCCGGGCGGGGCTCGATGCGGCGGTGCGCGATCTCGTCCCGTCGGCGCGGATCACCGCCAGCTTCGGCATCGCGCTGCTCGATCAGCGCGGCGACACGCTGTCGGATGCGATGGGCCGCGCCGACCGGGCGCTCTACGATTCGAAGATGACGGGGCGCGACCGGATCACGCTGGCCGCGGCGGCGACCGCCACGGCGCTGCGCGCGGTGACACGCCGCGTCGCCTGAACGGCCGGATCACGCGACCCGGCCGGTTCGCGGTTGGGCTCAGAGCTGGCCGAGCAGATAGTCGGCGGCGCTGACCTTGAACTCGCCGCCGGACTCGACGTTGAGCTGCTTGACCACGCCATCGACGACCAGCATCGAATAGCGCTGGCTACGCGTGCCCATGCCGAATTTCGAGCCGTCCATGGTGAGGTCGACCGCCTTGGCGAAATCACCATTGCCGTCGGCGAGCATGGTGATGCCCTCGGCATTGTTGGCCTTGGCCCAGGCGCCCATCACGAACACGTCGTTGACCGAGGTGCAGGCGATCGCGTCGACGCCCTTGGCCTTGAGGTCGGCGGCCTTGTCGATGAAGCCGGGGAGATGCTTGGCCGAGCAGGTCGGCGTGAAGGCGCCGGGCAGCGCAAACAGCGCCACCGTTTTGCCTGCGAAGAACTCCTTGCCGACCGGCTCGGGCCCGTGCTCGGTCATGGTCGAGAAGGTCGCGTCGGGAAGCGTATCGCCGATCTTGATCGTCATCGTGGGGATCCTTGGAAGGGAGCCGTTGGCCGGCCGTTGAGGGGAGACGATGCGGACCTAGCCCAGCACCGACCGACCGCCAACCGCCGACGCGCGGTCAGCGTTCCGCGTCCTCCTGCCGCCGCCGCCAGCTCAGCAGCGGGCGGGGGACGGCGGGCAGCGCACGGAACAGCGG
>NZ_CALMAW010000068.1 GCF_937859915.1 uncultured Sphingomonas sp.
GCAGGTTGCGCTCGTGATCGGTCAGCTTCTGCGCCCAGTCGCGGCAATCCTCGCCGAGCGGCACCTCCTCGGGCAGCCAGTGGAGCTGCTGCTGGCGCTTCCAATATTCGAACGCCCACGGGTATTCGAACGGCTTGTACTGGCGGGAGGCTTCGAGGAGCGACATGGGGAGTCCTTCAGGCGGCGATGGCGAATAGGGTGGAATAGGGTGCCGTTCCCCGGCCAAAGCCGGGGTCCAGTCCGAGGCGTGGGGCCGAGGCCCCGGCCTGCGCCGGGGACCGGGCCGGGGTTGTGCCGAAACGCGAAGTCGTGCGTTCTGCCCCCCGAACCCCCCACGAAGGAGATTGACCATGGTCGATGCGACCCAGATCAAAGAACATGCGAACGTGATCGGTGCGGACGGCGTCCATCTCGGCACCGTCGACCATCTCGACGGCGAGCGCATCAAGCTCACCAAGGCCGACAGCGCGCAGACCGAAGACGGGCAGGGCGCCAAGCATCACTATATCCCGCTCGGCCTCGTCGCCGAGATCGAGGACGGCACCGTGCGGCTCAGCGCCAATGCCGACGTCGCCTACGATCTGTTCGAAGAGGCCGAGTGACGCCTGCATCTGCGAGAATATAGGCGTTTCGGCGTAGGACCCCAACCCCTCTCCGCGCAGGAGAGGGGTTTCTGGCGCGCCTTCGTCCTTCTCGTCATCCTGACGACGGTCAGGATCCAGACGCGCAGCGCTTGAGGTGGAAGCGTTGCGCGTCTGGATCCCGAACCAAGTTCGGGATGACGAAGAAGGGGGCGCCCTCCTCATTTCCCCGCATCCTTGACGGCGAGATCGAGCCGATCCGCATAGGCGTTCAGCACCGCCGCGACCTTCGTCACATAGGCGGTCGCGTCGGCGAAGCGGCGCTGTTCGATGCCCTCGCGGATGCCGGGCAGCGTCTTGGCGCCGTAACCGGTGAGCGTGCCCGGCGCGTAGATCATGTTCTGATACCAGGGCCGCGACGGCAGCCCGGCCGGATCGAGCAGCAGCTGGTCGACCCCGCGCAGATCCGCGTCGAGCTTGGCGCGGACCGCCGGCGACAGCGTGTCCGCCTTGGCGACGACCGCATCCGCCGCACTCGCGGAGCGCATCAGGCGATCCGATGCTTTTTCGAGTAGCAGCATGTCGATCAGCGGTGTCGTCGGCTTCACTGCGGGTGCGGTGGTCGGGTCGGTCTGATCCGCGCCGATCTTGAAGTCGCCCGCCGCCGACAATTCCTCGCGCGACAGATCCTTGCTCCGCTGATCGTCGGCAAGTTTCTTCACCTCGCCGACATAGCGCGCGATCGTGCTCGCCATGTCCGCGTAGCGCGCCGGGCCGACATCGGCGTCGGCCGCGCGCATCACCAGCCGCCCGGCCAGCTTCGACAGCACCGCGCCGTAGATCAGCCCGGGATCGTCGAAATGGGTGACGTGGTAGAAGCTGTCGTAGACCGAATGATAGGAGCCGCCCGAGGCCTCCTCGCCGCCGAATTCGAGATTCATCGACGGAATGCCGAGATGCTGGAGGAAGCTCGAATAGTCCGAGCCCGAGCCGAGCGCACCGACCGGCAGATCGCCGCCCGCCTTGGCCGCCTTGATCTCGGTCGCGTCGCCGTCGCCGCTGTCATAATTGTTGGCGAGTAGGTGGGCGCGCTTGCGATCGAGCACCGAGACGCCGGTCTCGGGGTCGGTGACGTCGCGCGCCGCCTGGTTGATAAAATGCTGGAGGTCGTGGCTCGCCTCGGCGCCGAGGAAGCCGCGCTCGGAGACGTCGGTGTTGATGTACAGCACCGCCTTGCGCTGGAGTTCGGCGGCATGCGTCTCGACCCATTCGGTCGAGCCGAGCAGGCCCGGCTCCTCGCCGTCCCAGCTGGCATAGACGATCGTGCGCGCCGGTCTCCAGCCGCTCTTGGCGAGCGCGCCCAGCGCCTTGGCCTCGGACAGCATCGCGACATGGCCCGACAGCGGATCGGACGCGCCGAACACCCAGCCGTCGCGGTGGTTGGCGCGGATCACCCATTCGTCGGGGCGGCTTTTGCCCTTCAGCATCGCGATCACGTCATAGAGCGTCTTCATCGACCAGTCGGATTTGACCGCGAGATGCGCGGTCACCGCATTGGTCCCGCCATAATGGTAAGCAAGCGGGAGGCCGCCGCGCGCCTTGCCCGTGGCGATCGGCCCTTCGAGGCCGGCGAGCAGCTTGGTCGCATCGGCATAGGAGATCGGCAGCGTCGGAATTTTCAGGATCGTCGGCGCGGTCTCGCGGGTCAGCCGCTTGGCATCGGCGGTGGCGCCCACGCCCGGGGTGAGCGGATCGCCCGGATAGGTCGTCATGTCCTGCACCGAGCCGCGCTGGACGCCATTTTCGGGCCGCCCACCGCCGCGCGGATAGGCGTCGTGCTCGCCATAGCCGTCGTTCGCCGGATCGGAATAGATCAGGCAGCCCGCCGCGCCATGTTCCTGCGCCAGCTTGGGCTTGAGCCCGCGCCAGCCCGCGCCGTAGCGCGCGAGCACGATCTTGCCGCGCACGTCGATCCCGCGGCGGGCCAGCGCGTCGTAATCGTCGGGCATGCCGTAATTGACGTAGACGACGGGTGCGGTGACGTCGCCGTCGCCCTGATAGGCGACATAGGGGGGGAGCGCGCCCGCGGTGTTGGACGAGGTCTCGTCGCCCGGCACCGGCGGCTCCTGGCCGCCCAGCACGACGTGCTGCGGGGTGATCATCTCGATCGTCGTCGAGATCGGCGTCGGATAGAGCACCGAGAAGGTCTCGATATGCGCGTCCCAGCCCCAACTCTTGAACAGAGCGAGCGTGGTCTCGGCATTCTGCCTGTCGTGCGGCGAACCGACATGGTTGGGGGCGGAAGAGAAATCCTTGAGCCAAGCGAGCTGGTCGGTGGCCGAGATCGCGGCGTCGAAGCGCGCTTCGGTGGCATGCGCATCGGGCGCTGCTGCAAGGGCGAGCGTGTTGCCGAAGGTCAGCGAGAACAGCGCCGCGCCGGCAAGAAGCTTACTGGTGATCGTCATGTCGGTTCGTCTCCCTGAAGCCGCATGCCCCGCGGCCCACTTCACCACTCCGTTCGTCCTGAGCGCAGTCGAAGGACAGGCTGCAAACGCCGCGCCTGCCACACGCACTTCGACTTCGCTCAGTGCGAACGGATCATTATCCGCTCGGTTACCTGTCACCGTTCGTCCCGAGCGAAGTCGAGGGACATGCTCTGAACACCAGGCTCGCTTCCCGGTGCCTCGACTTCGCTCGGCACGAACGGGTGGAGGCTCAGGTCCTCACTGGCACGCCAGAGTGTCCAGTGCCGGTGATCCGGGGGATCACTGGCACGCCAGACACTCGTCATAATCGGTCTCGGCGGCATCGATCTGCTTGAGCTCGATCGTGTTGTCGCTCTCGACCCCGCCCGCGAAGCCCGCGCGCTGCACCGACTTGGAGCGCAGATAGTAGAGCGACTTGAGCCCCAGCTCCCACGCGCGGAAGTGGAGCATCAGCAGGTCCCACTTCTCGACGTCGGCGGGGATGAACAGGTTGAGCGAGGTCGCCTGGTCGATGTACGGCGTGCGGTCGGCCTGGAGCTCGATCAGCCAGCGCTGGTCGATTTCGAAGCTGGTTTTGTAGCAATCCTTCTCCTCGGTGTTGAGGAAATCGAGATGCTGCACCGATCCGCCGCGCTCGAGGATGGTGTTCCACACCGCGTCGCTGTCCTTGCTCTTGGTCGCGAGCAGCTTCTGCAGATAGGGGTTCTTGATCGAGAACGATCCCGACAGCGTCTTGTGCGTATAGATGTTGGCGGGCACCGGCTCGATGCACGCCGAGGTGCCGCCGCAGATGATCGAGATCGACGCGGTCGGCGCGATCGCCATCTTGCATGAGAATCGCTCCATCACGCCCTGGTCGGCGGCGTCGGGGCAGGGGCCGCGCTCGTGCGCGAGCTGCATCGAGGCCTCGTCCGCGCGGCCGCGGATGTGGCGGAACATCTTGATGTTCCAGCTCTTCGCCATCGCACCCTCGAACGGCAGGCCGCGCGCCTGGAGGAAGCTGTGGAAGCCCATCACGCCCAGCCCCACCGAGCGTTCGCGGCTCGCGCTGTAGCGCGCACGCTCCATGCCCGGCTCGGCGCGCTCGATGAAGTCGGTCAGCACATTGTCGAGGAAGCGCATCACGTCCTCGATGAACTGCGGGTGGCCGTTCCATTCGTCCCACATCTCGAGATTGAGCGAGGACAGGCAGCAGACCGCGGTGCGCAGCTCGCCATATTGGTCCTTGCCGGTCGGCAGCGTGATCTCCGAGCACAGGTTCGAGGTCGAGACCTTGAGGCCGACGTCGCGCTGGAACTTGGGCATGGTGCGGTTCACCGTGTCGGCGAACACGATGTAGGGCTCGCCGGTCGCGAGGCGAACCTCGACCAGCTTCTGGAACAGCGCGCGCGCGTTGACCTCGCCGCGGCGCGAGCCGTCCTTGGGCGACTTGAGCTCGAACTCGGTGCCGTCGCGCACCGCTCGCATAAATTCGTCCGTGATCAGCACGCCGTGGTGGAGGTTGAGCGCCTTGCGGTTGAAGTCGCCCGAGGTCTTGCGGATCTCGAGGAATTCCTCGATCTCGGGGTGCGAGACATCGAGATACACCGCCGCCGAGCCGCGGCGCAGCGAGCCCTGCGAGATCGCCAGCGTGAGGGAATCCATCACGCGGACGAATGGGATGATGCCTGAGGTCTTGCCGTTGAGGCCGACCGGCTCGCCGATGCCGCGGACATTGCCCCAATAGGTGCCGATGCCGCCGCCGCGCGAGGCGAGCCAGACATTCTCGTTCCAGGTCTCGACGATGCCGTTGAGGCTGTCGGGCACCGAATTGAGGAAGCAGGAGATCGGCAGCCCGCGCCCGGTGCCGCCGTTGGACAGAACGGGGGTCGAGGGCATGAACCACAGCTTGGAGATGTAATCGTACAGCCGCTGCGCATGCGCCTGATCGTCGGCATAGGCAGACGCCACGCGCACGAACAGATCCTGATAGCTTTCGCCGGGCAGCAGATAGCGATCGTCGAGCGTGTTCTTGCCGAAATCGGTGAGCAGCGCGTCGCGCGAATGATCGACCTCGACCGGATAGGGCAGCGGGCGCGCGCCCTGCTCATGGCCGGCGTCCGCCACGCGGGCCTCGTCGAGGCGCAGGGATTCCAGGGTCGTGGCGTCGGTCATGCTCATCTCGCTACTGCCGGAAAGGTCCATTGCTCAACGCTCCCGTTCTATCTTCGTTCGACTCGGAGCCCGCAGGTTCAGAGTAGCACCGGGGGCGCCAAAGGCGAGCATGTTCTCCGTTCGTCCCACAGCGGGGCCGTCCGTGCCGGGGTTTGCGATGGCCCGGTATCTGCTCGATCTTGTATCGGGCCCCTCAGCGCGACACCACGGATAGTGCCTCCGCCCGAGTCGCAGCACAAGAGCCATATTTTCACAGGCATGCCGTCGGGAGGGTTGACGTGGATTCGAGTGCCCGTTTTCCGGCGCGTCGCGTAGCTATCGAAAACTGTGGATTAAAATGAGACGCGCCTCGGTGTCGCCAGACCGTTTACCCTATGCGCCCAGTCGATGGCGCCGTTCGCGATCCTGTCATCGATTGGTCGAAGCGCTCGCCTGATCTACAGCGCGAGCAGGATCAGCGTTGCCGCCGCGATCGCGACGGCATCCTCGATCAACGCGGCCGGGCGATCGTTGACGAAGGCCCGCGCAAGATTGGCGCGGAGCGCAGCACCGCCGAGCGTGCCGACCACCGCCCCGATCGCGCCGAGCAGCGCGCCGACCAGTCCCTGTCCCGCAGAGGCGCCGATCGCCGCGCCGCACAGCGCGCCGCTGGCGATCCGTGCGGCAAAGGCGGGCGGCGTCTTGCGGCTGGGCGTCGTGGGCAGCTTGTCGCCGACCAGCTCGCCGAGCGCGAGCAGCGACAGCAGCCAGGGCGTCCAGCGATAGCCGAGAAAGGCGAGGAACGGCGCGTGCAGGTCCAGCCAGCCGAACCGCGCCGCCCAAGCGATTGCAGCCGGCGCAAGCAGGGCACGCAATCCCGCAATGACTCCGATCAGCAGGGCGAGGATATCAAGCATAGGCGACTCCAACCGTGGCCGCCGCGGATGTGAAGCCGATGCCCGATAACGCGCCGGCCGGTGCAGGCTAGCGGATCGGAACGGAGGTGTCACATCCTTCCCGCATATCAGTGATGCGCGGGGGACTTGACGATCGCTGCGCAATGTATATCTGCCCATGCAGATAGTGCAGGAAAAGACGAATGGCCATTCTCTCGCTCGATGACTGCTCGGCTAACCGGTCGCCCGGACGGCTGTTGCGGCGCATCGACAAACTCATGACGGCGCATGTCGAGTCGCGCTTCGCGTCGCCCGATCTCAGCTTCATGCAATGGGTCGCTCTCAAGGTGGTGCGCGACGGCACCGCGGGCAATCCCGGCGAACTGGCGCGCGAGCTGTCGATCACGACGGGCGCGACGACACGGATGATCGACGTGCTCGAGCGGCGCGGACTGATCGAGCGCGACCGGGGCGCGGCGGACCGCAGGGTGGTGCGCCTGGCGGTGACCGAGGCGGGGATCGCCAGCATTGCGGCTCTGCAGGGCAATGTCGTCGCGGCCTGGAACGAGGTCCTCGTCGATTTCGAGCAAGCGGATGTCGATCGCGTGATCGCCGACCTGATGCGACTGCTCGCGGCGGTCGAGCGTGTTGTCGGGACGGACGTGGCGATGGAGGCCGCAGAATGACCCGTCTTCTCGCCTTCCCGCTGGTCGCCGCGACGCTGCTCGCCGGCTGTGCCGCGGTCCCGCACGTCCAGCCGCAGGTCGCCGAGCTCGCGCCGCAGGCGGTCGGGCTCGATGCCGCCACCGCGACGATCGCCGCCGACTGGTGGACCGCGTTCGGCGATCCGCAGCTCGATCGGCTGGTCGCGATGGGGTTGGCGGGCAATCCCTCGCTCGACCAGGCGCTGGCCCGCGTCCGTTTCGCCGAGGCACAGGTCGAGGTCGAACATGCCGGGCTGCTGCCGCACGTCAACGGCTCGGCGCAGGTCAACCGCGCGCATATCGGCAGCAAGCTGCTGCCGCCGCCGATCGGTGGCAGCAGCGCCAATCTCGCGCTCGCCGGCGGCAGCCTGAGCTGGGACCTCGACCTGTTCGGGCGCCAGCGCGCCGCGGTGCGCCAGGCCGGGGCGTCGGCCGACGCCGCGCGGCTCGACGTCGCGACCGCCCGGCTGATGCTGTCGGTGTCGATCGCGCAGACTTATGTCGGCCTCGCCCGCGCCGAGCGGCTGATCGAGGTCGCCGACGGTTTCGTCGCGACGCGGCAGCGCGCGCTCGGCTTCACCCAGTCGCGGATAAAGAACCAGCTCGCCAGCAAGTTCAACCTCGACCAGGCGCAGACGCTGCTCGCCGAGGCGCAGCAGGCGCGGACGCAGGCGGTCCAGCAGCGCGACGTGCTCGTCCATGCGCTTGCGGCGCTCGCCGGGCGCGGCGCCGATTTCTACCCGCAGATCGCCAAGCCCAAGCTGGCGCTCGATCGCGCGCCGACCGTGCCCGAGCTGTTGCCCGCCGACCTGCTCGGCCGGCGCCCCGACCTGCTCGCCGGCCAGGCGCGGATCGAGGTGGCGGTGCAGGGCCGCAAGGTCGCGCGTGCCGCCTTCCTGCCCGACGTCAGCATCAGCGCGCTGGGCGGCCTCGCCGCGATCGGGCTGGGTGATTTTTTTACCGGCGGCGCCGGCTCCTATGCGGCCGGCCCCGCGCTGTCGGTGCCGATCTTCGAGGGCGGGCGGCTGCGCGCGCAATATAAGGGCGCGACCGCCGATCTCGACGGTGCGGTCGCGAGCTACAACGACGCGGTGCTGGGCGCGGTCCGCGACGCCTCCGACGCCGTCTCCAACGTCCGCTCGACCGACCAGGACCTCGCCGACGAAGCCCGCATCGTCCAGGGCCTGCGCGACACCGTCACGCTCGATCAGGTGCGCACGCGGACCGGGCTCGGCTCGCAGCTCGATGCGGTCGACTCGGGCTTCCGCCTGCTCGAGGCCGAGCAGAATCTCGTCACCTTGCAAGCGGATGCGCTGACCCGCCGCATCCAGCTCGTCGCCGCGCTCGGCGGCGGCTTCGATTTCCACCAGCCGCTCGCCGCGGCCTCCGTTTCGGACACGCACTCATGACCGACAACAGCCCGACCTTCGATCGCGACGACAGCGCCGACGAGACGCCGACCGAGCGGCTCGCCGACCGCATCGCCGAGGAACGGCGCGATCTGCCGCCGCCGCCGGTGCCGCCCAAGTCGCGCGTGCGCCGCACCGCCTTCCTGATCCTCGGCGCGGTCGTGCTGATCGGCGCGATCGTCTATGTCGTCAGCCTGTTCCTGGCGCCGCCGAGCGAGAATACCGACGATGCCTATGTCGGCGGCAATGTCGTCGCGATCACCGCGCGCGAGGGCGGCACCGTGCTCGCGCTCCATGCCGACAACACCCAGCATGTCGCCGCCGGCGCGCCGCTGATCGACCTCGATCCCGCGACCGGTGATGTCGGCCTGGCCTCCGCCGAAGCCGATCTTGGCAGCGCGGTGCGGCTGTTCCGCTCGAACAATGCCGGCGTCGACGAGGCCTCGGCCGAAATCTCGACCGCTGAGGCCGAGCTGTCGCGCGCGCGCAACGACTATGGCCGGCGCAAGGCGGCCGCCGCCGACGGCGCGGTGTCGGGCGAGGAACTCAGCCACGCCGCCGACGCGGTCACCACCGCGCAGGCGGCGCTGACGCTGGCACAGGCCAAGCGCGCGCAGCAGGCGAGCGCGGTGCAGGGCACCAGCGTCTATGACAATCCGGCAGTGATGGCCGCCGCCGCGATGGTCCGCCGCGCCGCGATCAGCCGCGCCTATATGAGCATCGCGTCGCCGGTTGCGGGTGTCGTCGCGCAGCGCACCGTCCAGCTCGGCCAGCGCGTCGCGCCGGGCACGCCGCTGATGGCGGTCGTCCCGCTCGACAGCCTGTGGGTCGACGCCAATTTCCGCGAGACCCAGCTCCAGCATCTGCGCGTCGGTCAGCCGGCAACGATCACCGCCGATGTCTATGGCAGCGCGGTGACCTTCCACGGCAAGCTGCTCGGCCTGGGCGCCGGCAGCGGCAACGCCTTCTCGCTGCTGCCGCCGCAGAACGCGTCGGGCAATTGGATCAAGATCGTCCAGCGCGTCCCGGTCCGGATCGCGCTCGACCCCACGGAGCTCGACAAGCATGCGCTGCGCATCGGTCTGTCGGTCAACGTGACGGTCGATACCAGCGTGCGCAGCGGGCCGATGGTCGCAGCCAGCACGGCCCCGGCCGGTGGCGTCCAGCAGAGCGTCGACGGCGGCCCGCAGGTCGAGGCGACGATCCGCCGCATCATCGCCGAGAATATGGGCCGTCAGACCCCGGGCGCGGCGCGGTGAGCGGGCCGGGCGGCCAGGCCGGCGGCACCGCGCCGCTGACCGGCCTGGCGCTGGCGATCACCTCGATCGCGCTCGCGCTCGGCACCTTCATGCAGGTGCTCGACGGCACCATCGCCAACGTCTCGCTGCCGACGATCGCGGGGAATCTCGGCGTCTCGACCGACAACGGGACCTGGGTGATCACCTCGTTCGCGGTGGCGAACGGCGTCACCGTGCCGCTCACCGGCTGGCTGATGGGCCGGTTCGGCGTGGTGCGTACCTTCGTGGTGTCGGTGGTGCTGTTCACGATCGCCTCGCTGCTGTGCGGGATCGCGTGGAGCCTGCCGTCGCTGATCGGCTTCCGCATCCTCCAGGGCGCGGTCTCGGGGCCGATGATCCCGGGCAGCCAGGCGCTGCTGATCGCGATCTTCCCGCCCGACAAGCGCGGCACCGCGCTCGGGATCTGGGCGATGACGACGCTCGTCGCCCCCGTGCTCGGGCCGGTGATGGGCGGCTATATTTCGGACAATTATCATTGGGGCTGGATCTTCCTGATCAACGTCCCCGTCGGAATCGCGACCGCGCTGCTCAGCTGGCGCTTCCTCGCCAGCCGCGAGACGCCGACGCGCAAGCTGCCGATCGACAAGGTCGGGCTGGCGCTGCTCGCCTTCTGGGTGTTCAGCCTGCAGACCGTGCTCGATCTCGGCAAGGACCGCGACTGGTTCCACAATCCGATGATCGCGGGCCTCGCGGTGTGCGCCGTGATCGGCTTCATCGCCTGGGTGATCTGGGAGCTGACCGAAGCGCAGCCCGTCGTCGACCTCTCGCTGTTCAAGCGCCGCAACTTCGCCTTCGGGGTGATCGCGCTGTGCCTGGGCTATGCGCTGTTCTTCGCGAACAACCTGCTGCTGCCTTTGTGGCTGCAGGAGCAGATGGGCTATACGGCGACCTGGGCGGGGTTCGTGGCCGCGCCGAGCGGCGTCGTCGCGGTGATCGCGACGCCGTTCATCGGCAAGCTCAAGATCGACGCGCGCTGGCTGGCAAGCGGCGCCTTCCTCGCCTTCGCCGCCTCCTATTTCCTGCGCTCGCATTATACGCCGGATGCGAGCTTCTGGGTGCTGACCGTGCCGCTGATGCTGCAGGGGCTGGCGATGAGCATGTTCTTCGTGCCGCTGCTGACGATCCTCCTGGATGGCATCCCGCCCGAGAAGCTGCCGTCGGCGAGCGGAATCTCCAACTTCGCGCGGATCACCGCGGGCAGCTTCGCCGCCTCGCTGATCACCACCTTCTGGGATCGCCGCGAGGCGCTGCACCAGACCCGGCTGGTCGAGGGCGCGACCGACTATTCGCCGATCTACCGCCAGGCGACCGACCAGATGCAGGCGTACGGCATGAGCCCGCTGCAGGCGGCGGGATCGGTGATGCGGACGACGATCAACCAGGCCTATCTTCTGTCGACGCTCGAGATGTTCTGGATCTGCGGCTGGATGGCGGTGATCTGCTGCGGGGTGATCTGGATCACGCGCAAGCCCGCGCCCAGCGATCATGTCGTGGCGGCGGATTGACTATCATCCTCCCCATAGCAGATGGGGAGGGGGACCATCCGCAGGATGGTGGAGGGGCGTCCGATCTTTGAGCCGGGTGCTCGCCAGCGACGTGGTCTACCCCTCCACCACTCGCTGCGCGAGCGGTCATCCTCCCCGTCAAAGACGGGGAGGATGAATCTATCCAAACCGCTCCGCTGCGTCCTGGATCGCCGCATAGACCGCGTCGAGATCGGCCTCGTCGATGCAGTAGGGCGGCATGACGTAGACCGTGTTGCCCATCGGCCGGACGAGCAGGTCTCGGTCGCGAAAGTGGGCGGCGAGTGCCGGGCCGATCGTGGCGAGATAATCGCTCTCCGACGAACCTATTTCGCACGCCGCTATCGTGCCGAGCCGCCGCGCGTTGCGCACGCCCGTCAGCGCCGCCAGCCGCGTCGCCTGCCGCGCCGCCAGCGTCGCGATGCGTTCGCGCACCGGCTCGTCGCGCCACACCGCGAGATTGGCGGCGGCGGCGGCGCACGCCAGCGGGTTGGCGGTGTAGCTCGACGAATGGAAGAACATCCTGGCCTTGTCGGTCGACCGGTGCGCTTCGAAGATCTCGGGGGTCGCGAGCGTCACCGCGAGCGGCACGCTGCCCCCGGTCAGACCCTTCGAGAGGCAGAGGATATCGGGCACCACGCCGGCCTGCTCGCACGCCAGCAGCGTACCGGTGCGGCCCCAGCCGGTCATCACCTCGTCGGCGATGAACAGAACGCCGTGCGCCGCGCAGATCGCACGCATTTCGGCGAGCACGGCCGCGTCGTAGAGCAGCATGCCGCCCGCGCCCAACACCAGCGGCTCGACGATCAGGGCGGCCGGCGCGGCGCGGCATTCCGCCTCCAGCGCATCGAGCGTGTTCTGCCCGTCGCCGACCGGGAAGGGCAGCGTGCCGACGTCGAACAGCAGCGGCGCATAGGCCTGATTGTAGACGCCGCGCGCGCCGACCGACATCCCGCCGATCGTGTCGCCATGATAGCCATGGTCGAGCGTCAGGATGCGATGCCTTGGCTCTCCCCGGTTGAGCCAGAAGCCCAGCGCCATCTTGAGCGCGACCTCGACCGCGGTCGAGCCTGAGTCCGAATAGAAGACGTGCGCGAGCGGCGCCGGCATCATCGCGATCAGCCCCCGCGCGAGCTCCTCGGCCGGCTCGTGCGTCCAGCCGGCGAAGATGATCTGGTCGAGCTTCTCCGCCTGTGCGCGGATCGCGGCCATGATCGCCGGGTGGCAATGGCCGTGCGTCGTCACCCACCAGGACGAGATCGCGTCGACGATCCGTCGCCCGTCCCGCGTGTAGAGCGCCGCGCCCTCGCCGTGCGTGACGAGCGGGATCGGCTCGTTCAGGCCATGCTGGGTGAAGGGATGCCAGACCGGGGAGGCTCCGCTCATGCTAGCTTCCCGTTCGTCCCGAGCGAAGTCGAGGGACGTGGCGCCGGTGCCTCGACTTCGCTCGGCACGAACGGTTTCACGCGAAATCCTCGATCCGGAACTGGTCGGCGAACGCCGCGCGCAGGCTGGCCGCGTCGAGCGGATCGAGGATCGGCAGGCGCCCAAGCCGCTTGACCCGGCCGATCGCGGCGATCGTCGCTTCATTGTCGTCATTGGCATCGCCGACGAACGCGACGCCCAGGATCGGCACGCCCCGGGCGCGCAACGCCTCGATCGAGAGCAGACTGTGGTTGATCGTGCCGAGCCCGGTCCAGCTGACCAGCACGACGGGCGCCGCCCAGCGCGCGAACAGGTCGGCGAACAGCAGGTCGCGCGTCACCGGCACGAGCACGCCGCCCGCGCCCTCGATCACCAGCGCGCCGTCGGTGGCGGGCGGCATCAGGCGGTCGGGATCGATCGTCACGCCGTCGATCTCAGCGGCGCGGTGCGGAGACAGCGGCTGAGTCAGCCGATAGGCCTCGGGAAGCACCCGCGTCACACCCAGCGAGACGACGGTGTCGGCATCCGCACCGTCCTCCAGCCCCGATTGGATCGGTTTCCAATAGGCCGCCCCCAGCGCGCCGGCGAGCGCCGCCGAGAAGACGGTCTTGCCGATGCCGGTATCGGTGCCGGTGACGATCAGGCGAGTCATGTCGTCGTTTCTTGTCGCCCGGCGCCGCCGATGCAAGTGGCGACGACATAGCGCGCGGTCGCACCCGCCGCATCGAAGCGCGCCATTACGGTACGCAGCTGCGCCGGCGTCAGCGGACGGTGGCCGGGGCGCGGCGTCGCTGCGCCGATCGCCTTGACCGAACGCAGGAAGTCGTGGGCATCGGCGTGCTGGACCGGCAGTGTCTCGATCGCGACGTCCAGACCGATCGCGGCGAGCCGTTCGACCGTCGGATAATCCGCTGTGCCGGACGATAGGTCGCCATGCGCCGCACGCCATTCGGCGAAGCTGCCCGCAGCAAGCGTGGTGAAGGCGATCTGCCCGCCCGGCGCCAGCAGGCCCCGCCAGCGGTCGATCGCAGCGGGAAGGTCGGCAAACCATTGCGCGGCCAGGCTGGAGACGATCAGGTCGAAGCTGCCTGCGTGTCCGGGCGCTTCGCCATCGAGGATCGCATAGTCTATCGCGCTACGGCCGCCGAAACGATCGCGCGCGCGCGCGAGCATGGCGGGCGCGACGTCGGTCATCAGCCAGCGCGCGCTGGGCAGGCGATCGATCAGCGCGGCGCCGAGGAAGCCGGTGCCGCAGCCGATCTCGAGCACCCGCAATCCGGGCGGCGGCGCAAGCGCGACCACCTGATCCGCCAATCGTGCCGCGACGATGCGCTGCACATCGGCATGCGCGTCATAGTCTGCAGCGCGGTCGAAGGCCTGTACGATGCTCATCGCGGCTTGTGCGCGACGATCGCGTCGGCGAGCCGATCGATGTCGGCGGTCGCGTGGGTGGCGCGGAGCGCGAGCCTGAGCCGGCTGGTGCCGGGGGGCACCGTCGGCGGCCGGATCGCCGCGGCGAGCAGTCCGTCGGCCGCCAGCGCCCCGGCCAGCGCC
>NZ_CALMAW010000069.1 GCF_937859915.1 uncultured Sphingomonas sp.
GCCGTAGGCGGTCGCGGCTCGGCCGCGCGTCGGCGGCGGGGCGGGAGGCCGATGGGCGATCATCGCCGGCCGGTCATGCGCCGACGGTGGTGGGGGCGGTCTTGCCGGCCGGCTCCCATTCGTTGGTCCGCTCGTGGCGGCCGTCGCCGCGCAGGATCAGCCGGATCAGAGAGCGATGCTCGGCCTCGCCCGGCTTGCTGAAGCGGTGGCGCAGCGTGACCGTGATCCCCGCGTCGGTCTCGCCGTCGGGGCCGTCGACGATCGTGCCGTCGACGCGCAGCGCCCAGCCGTCGGCGATGCCGGCGCGGGTCGGGACGAGGCGGACATTGCCGATCTGGCCGCCGCCATAGGCCCAGCTGACGTCGACCCCGGCGAACGTGCCGCCGTCGGCATCGGGCATGCGCGGCCAGTCGTCGACCTGGACGGTGGCGTCCTGCAGCGGCACGACCGCTTGCGCCTGCGTGCGCGGCAGGCGGATCCCGCTCAGCTGCTGGAGACTGTAGTGGACGCCGTTGCGATCGATCTCGTCGGTGCGGCGCACCGGATCGATCGGGCTCGGCGCGTCGAACGCGCGCGCCCGGGATGCCGCCGGGGGCGGCGGCGCGGTGCGTGGCTGATAGGATTGGCCGAGGCTGACCGGATCGGTGTTGGGCGTGCGCCCGCGCGTGCCGGTGGCGTGGAGCACCATCGTGATCAGCGCCTCGTTGGCGGTCTGGTCGGCGTCATATTCGCGCATGAAGCGATCGAAGCCGATCACATAGCGGCTGCCGCGATCATGGGTTCGCGCATAGGCGCCCGGATTGTCGGGCGTGCCGACCGCGCGGTCCCATGGATCGGCGACGACCAGATAGCTGCGCTGACCGTCCGAATACATGCCGGTGACGACCACGGCATGGCTCGCGGTATCGAATTCCGACGCCATCCGCTTGCCCACCCACAGCGGGCCGTAGCGGTTGAGCAATTGGCGGAAGCCCTCCTCGGAATAATCCTGCGGCGGTTCGGCGACGAGCCCGACCGCGTCGGCGAAGCGCGTCGTCGCGGCGACGTCGGGGTCGCCGTCATAGCCCTGCACCGCGCCGCGGGCACGCGCGAGCTGCGCTGCGGGGCTTCCCGACTGGTCCCACGCCATCAGCATCGCTGCCGCAGCCGCCCAGCAGGTCTCGCTGTCCGGCTGGGGCAGCAGGTCGACCGCCCATTGCAGGCTGAATTCGGGCACCGCCAGGCCGCGCGCCTGCGCCGTGGTCGGCGCGCGGCGTTCGAGCAGCCCGAGCAGCGGGGTCAGCGCGGTCGCGGCGAGCCCGGCGTCGAGCGCCTGGCCGATCCGCTCGGAAAAGCCGCCGCCGATCGCGCGGGCACGGGCGCGCGGATCCGCGGCACCCTCGGCCAGCGCCAGCCCCTGCGATACCGAGACCAGGCCGCGGCCCTGGATCCAGGCGATCTTGGCGGCGGTGAGCCGGCAGCCCTCGTTGAGATTGTCGTGGCCGGCCGAGACGTGCACGCCGATCACGCGGATGTCGCTGACCGACTGCTGCCGCGCCTCGTCCTCATAGCCGGTGATGTAGAAGACCGGCGCGCCGCTGGTGCCGCCGGTGGTCTGCAGGTTGTAGAGCATCACCTCGGCATTGTCGCCGAGCTCGCGCACCCAGTCGGCGTCGAGATGCTGTTTGAGCGGATCGACGCCCTGCGCGGCATAGCCGCAGACGATGATCGGATCGTCGGTCGAGGCAAGCTGCTCCTCGAGCGAGAAATACTGGCCGAGCGGGGGCGGGGTCGCGACCCGGATCACCGCGATGTCGTGCGGGCGGTCGTCATGATAGCCGGGATAGACCGACCAGTCGGCAGGGCTCGCGGTGAACGTCTTGAGCCAGCTGCTCGCGCCGTTGCGGCCGGCGTAGATGGTCAGCCCGGTCGCCTGCGCCACGACATGCGCCGCGGTCAGGATCAGGTCGGGGGCGACGTAGAAGCCGGTGCCGAGATATTGGCCGTCCGCCTGGGCGATCTCGATGTGGCAGATCGCCGAATGCGGCATGAAGCGCGTGTCCGGCACGCCCGCGGACCAGCTGTCGCGGCGGCGGGCGAAGGCGGCGAGCGCGTTGGCGGCGGCGGTCGCGTCGGTCGGCGCATAGTCGAGCCCGACCACCGACAATGCGCCGGCGATGCGCGGTCCGCTCGCGAGGCCCTGCGCGGTGCCGTAGAGGATCCGCACCACCTCGGGATGGAAGCGCTCGCTGAACGGCGGGAGGATCGTCGCGGAGCCGGGGACGGTGGCGTTGATCCACTGCGCGAACAGCCGCTGGAAGCTCTTCCAGAGATGGTCGGCGCCGGCATAGCTGACCGACTCGAGGATCCCCCGACGTATCGCGGTCGGCGGCGCGGGTGTAGAAGATCGTCGCGTCGCCGTCGCGGCGGAAGCCGAACTCGCGGTGGCCGGTGACCGGATGATCGCCCGACCAGGGCGTATGGATCGTGGTGACGCGGAAATAGTTCGGCTGCGACGCGCTGATCACCACCGCGGCGTTCTTCGGCCCGGCGATGTCGATCTTCCAGACCGCGGTGACGGGATTGGCCGACGCGATCAGCGTCGCGTCGGACGCGTCATAGGGCAGGAAGCTGGAATTGTCGGTGTCGAGGAAGTCGTCGATATTCTGGCGGAAATGGACGAGGATATCCTCCGCGGTCAGGTTCGGCGGCAGCGTCGCGACGCGGACCTCGTAGCGATCGAGATTGAGCTCGCCCTGCGCGTCGGCGATGCGCTGGATCGCGAAGCCGCGCGCCTCGACGGCGGCGGCCACCGCGGGCGGCACCGTCCAGTTGAACAGGTCCCGCCATTGCGGCGCATAGCGTTGCGCGCGATCGACATCCTCGATGCCGATCGTCATCGCGCGCGACGGGGCGCGGCCGAGCCCCTGTGACG
>NZ_CALMAW010000070.1 GCF_937859915.1 uncultured Sphingomonas sp.
TTGCCGAGCCGCTCGCGTTTGTGGCGCTGGTGCTGGCGTTGCTCGCCGACGTCGACGCGTTGCCGGCGAAGGTTGATGCCTGGCCGGCGCTGGTCGCGGCGTTGGTCGCGCTCGTGTTCGCGGCCGATGCGGACTGCCCGGCAGCGGTCTGCGACGCCGCAGCGCTTGAGGCGCTCGACGCCGCGCCGCTTGCCGATCCTGCCGCCTGCGTCGCGGCCAAGCCGGCGTTGACTTCGCTTTGGTGCGCTGCCGAGGCCGAGGCCCCGGCCGCGTTCATATCAGACGCCGCGCCATCGGCGTAGGTCGAAGCCGAGCTGGCGGACGCAGCGGCCGTCTGGCGCGCAGCGTCGGCGGCGGTGAAGGCCGCCTGAGCCTGATCGCGCGCCGTGCCCGCATTCGTCTGAGCCGCTTGAGCCGCGCTTTCCGCTGCTTGGGCCGCGCTCGCCGCCGCGCCCGCGCTTTCGGTATCGCCATAGGTCGCGACCAGGTCCTGCACCTTGGTCGTGAGGCTATCGATCGAGACGGTGACCTGCTCGACCGGCACGCCGTTGACCGAGGTGCCCGCCGGCGCGCCGACGGTAGCGTTGTCCTCCGGCTTGCCCGTACCGACGACGCCGGCGGTCCACGGCACCGCCGTCTGCCCGGCGGATGCGGGGCCCAGGATCAGGCGCGTCCCGGTGCCGACGCCCTTCCGATAAGAGACCGCGACCTGATAGGCAGTCTGATCTTTCACGCTTGTGATCGTCAGCTGGCCAGAGAAACTCGCCGCGAGAGTGGTGACACCCTCCCAATCGTCCGCTGCAGCCTGCTCGCCCGTTGAGACCCGCATCTCGACGACGACGGCGTCGATCGAGTTGCTGTCCGACGTGCCGTTGAGAAACAGGGCAGCGCTGGTTGAGCCATTATCCGAGGTCAGCTCGCCTGCGGTCAGCGCCCACGCATCCGCACCCGGGACCGGGATCAGCGGCGGACCGCTCAGCGCTGGCGTCGGTGGCGGGGTCGTCGTCTGCCCAAGCGCGAAGGCGTGCTTGGCCTTCGTCTCGCTCCGCGCAGTCATCGAGACCGTCATGTTCGCCGGGCTGAACGACCGCTGTAGGAGCATGATGTCCTGGCCGACCAAGCCCATCTCGGTCGTGCTCGCGCCGCCGGTGATGACGTCGCCCGCCTGGTAGCCCATCCAGCGCGGCTTCATGGTCATCGCGATCGGGCCGAACTCGCGGCTGTTCTCGATGTCGTAGCGCGCGAGCTGCGCGACCTGGGCGGGTGCCAGATTGTCGTTCGTGGTCGTGTGGCCGGTGACGAAGGGGTAAGACACCGCCTTCTGCCGCTGGCCGCCATCGAACGTTACATAGTCGTCGACAATGATGATGCCGGCGGCAGCCATACCCCAAGTGACGGTCGTCTGGAGCACGGTATTGCTATTCGCGTCCGACGTTTCGCCGACGACGCTCTGCTCGGCCATGTAGCTGGGCACGATCGCGTTGATGCGGCTGCGGCGCGAGGTCGAGCCCTGGATGCTCCAGTCGCCGATGATGTCGTCGCGCTCGAACGTCGCCAAGCTTACCTTGGGCGTGTTGACGATGCAGCCGGTGCGCGTGCCGCTACGCGTGGGCACCGCGCCGCCCGCTTGCAGGATCTGGCCATACATCGTCCACCGATCATCGGTGGACATGATGACGCCGCCCATCTTCCAGCCATTGGCATCGCAGACGTTCGCCATCTCGACCAGCTGGTCGACCCGGATCGCCGAGATCGGCAGGCCGACGCCAATCACGACGTTGCCCTTCTGCCGGTATCCGATCAGGTAGGAGAGCGCCTTTAGGCCGGGATTGTCGTAGCCCGTGAAGCTCCAGGTCGTCTCGTCGTTCGACCGCTGCGCGCCGTTGCCGCCCGGATATGTCGAGTCCTGGCGAGGATCGTAGACCGGCGTGCCGAGGACGACATAGCCGGTCTGAGGCTCCGTCGTGAAGGTGTGGCCACCCTTCGTGTCATAGGTGAACGAAATCGACGAGGCGGCGAGGCCGGACATCCTCGACTGCGCGGTGAAATTGGGCGGCCCAAGATCGCCGAGCTGCCTGGCCTCAGGCTGCGCGCCAAGCTGCGTCGATGCAGCCATCTTGCCGCGGTCGTTGATGTTGACGATCGTGCCGCTGACAGATGTGACGACGCCGTCGACATAAAGGTTCTCAAACCCCTTGATCGGACCCGTCGAATAAACCGTCTGGATCGTCTCGTAGACGTTATCCTTGCCCCAGGTGTTCCGGTAAATGATCTGACCGGCGGTATACATGCGGCCGGCGACGTGCGGGATGCCGGCGTTCGGATCAGACTTCCAATCCATCGGATTGCCGACTTGGGTCGGCTTCTTGGCCGTCAGCGCCTCTAGGGCGGTGATCGAAACGGAGACGCCGGCAGCGATCGCCGAAGCCGTCGCAGCCGACACGCCAAGCGCGGACGATAGCAAGGTCGCGCCAGCGGCAGCGGAAGCGCCACCAGTCGGGATCGCCGCGGCCACAGCCACCGCGACCGCGATGATCTCGCCGGCAGTCCGGATGAACTTGCTCACGCAACGCTCCAGGCGTCGGACAGCGACAGGCGCCGGATCGTGGTGGCGCCCGGGGCGTCTTCGTGAAAGCCGAGCATGGCACCGTTCCCGAGGTAGATGCCGAGCGCGCCGAGCGGCTCGCCACTGTCACCCTGCACGATATCGCCAACGATCGCTGCGGCAGGCGGAATGCGCACCAAGCACATCGCGTCCAGGACATCGCCTAGCGTCTCGAAGCCGGCACGCTTCAACGCCGCGCGCGCGCCGATCGCGGTCTTGTACGATCCGAAGCGGGCGAGTGCCGGCTTGAAGCCCATCTGGCGCAGGTGGAATGCGACCATGCGGCTGCAATCTGCCGTGCCCCAGCCGAAGGGCTGACCCATGAACCGGTCAAGCGTCTTTTGAGCCGCGGCGACCCTGCGGACCATCTCATGCGAGGGAGTTTTCATCGCGTGACCCCCGAAAGTGGTGACTGGCCCCACCAAATTTGGTGAAGCACGCCGGTGACCGAGCTGAGCCCGGTCTCGCCTGGAAAGAGATATTGATGATAGGCGTCGGACAGCCGGACGCCGTCATCGCCCCGGAAGAACATCTCGGTGTCGGCCGTGATTTCGAGATCAAGAAGCCGACTATTATCGCCGCCACGAAGCGTCGGATAATCGATCTGCCCCGCCAGGATCAGCTCGGGGGTATCGACGAACAGGCCGGTAGCCGGGACTAGGATGCCGAGCGATAGCGAGACGGCCGATCCCTGCATGGCTGGCGACGAGAGAGCGATCGCCGCTGCATCGCTCGCCGGCGCGAAGGTCAGCTTGAAACCGGGCGCCTGGTCAACCGCGCCATCTGTGAAGTCGGCGAGATCGGACAGGGATCCGAATGTCGCGTCGGACCCCTCATAAAGGCCGTCGCCCGGAATATTTGCTACGGCCGACGTGTCGAGGAGGCGAAGTGTGCGATCGGGCAGGACAATCTTGCAGACGCCGACGACCATCGCGATCGGCTGCGCAAGCGCTTGATCGTTCGCTGGCGAAAAGCTCGTCATCAGGCGATCTCGGTGATCGTGATGGCGGCCGGCGTTGCCTTCGCGATCGCCAGCTCGACGTC
This sequence comes from uncultured Sphingomonas sp., assembly GCF_937859915.1. Lineage (GTDB taxonomy): Bacteria > Pseudomonadota > Alphaproteobacteria > Sphingomonadales > Sphingomonadaceae > Solisphingomonas. Next base: position 3,650 of record NZ_CALMAW010000070.1, read on the forward strand.
GACCGTGCTCCCGCCGAGCGCGCCCTCGATATAGGGCTTGGCGAACTCGCAGGTCGCGCTGTCGTTGGGCGATATGCGCAGCATCGGGAATATCGGCAGCAGGCAGGTGCCATCGGACCCAACGGGGGTGTCAGCGGCCGCGTGATGCAGATACCGCCGACCGCCGAAGATGATCGAGAACCATCTGCCGTTCAGAAGCGTGATGCTCGGCGTGAAGCCTTTGAGCTCGATGTTCGATCCGGTCTGCGAGATCCCGTTTATCTCGGGGGTCCCGTAGTTGATGACTGGCAAGCCGGGCTCGGGGATCGGAAATAGCGCACCTTCAAGCTTGGCTTGCCGGATATACGACATGAGGATCCGGCCGTCGGGCCCGGGCTTCAACCTCGGATAGGTAACGACCAGCGCGAAGCGGCCCGGGCGGATCAGCTGTTGTGCGACGCCACCGCCAGATGGCGTGAGCATGCCTCCGAAATCAAGAAATCGAGGCGTGGCGGTCTGTGGTAGCCGTGGCTGCGGAAGCTCGATCGACATGCGCCTTACCTCTGGCCCAGGCCGTAGCGGCCCTGCCGGGCGTAGTGCTCTTTCACGTCGCTCACCGCGCCGCTGCGGATGCCGGGCGCCGCCGCCTCGACGTGCGCACCGGAGATGCTCGACACCTTCGCGCTGAACATTGCATCGTTCGTCTCGATCGAGACCTTGATGTGAGACGGATCATTCGCCGCACTCATCAGGCGGCGGGTGTCGGCCGCGTTGGTGACCTTGGCGCCCTGCGGAAGGTTGACCAGCTCGGGCCCCTGTTCGCCGACCCAGGCCGGGCCTGCGGCGGCGGACTCGGTTCCCGACGCGAAGCCGTGCAGCGAGCCCAAGATGCTGGCGATCGCCGAGTTGGCGCCGGCCTCGTTGCTGGCGACGTCCACTTTCGGGCCGCCGCCGAGGCCAAGGAAGCCGCTCAGCTTGCCGAATATGCCGCCGATCCCACCGCCACCGCTCCCGCCCTTCAGGGCCGCCAAGGAGCCGAGCGTCGGATTGTTTTCGCCAAGCAGCATATTCTTGAGCGGGTTGATCGCCGCGAGCTTAAGCATCTCCTGCTCGATGTCTTTCAGCAGGTTCTTGATGCCGTCACCCTTGGGGTTGGTGAGGTCGTCGATGAACTTGTCGCCAGCGCTCTGAAGCTCGCTCATCGTCGCCTGGGCTTGCTTCAGATGCTGTGCGCCGACGTCGGCCGCCGATGCCGCGGCGAGGATCGCTGGTGCATACTGCTGATATTGATCGCCTAGCGAGATTGCGAGCGACTGCTGGAGCTTGAGCTTGTCAACGATCAGCTGCTGAGCATCGGCCGACTTGCCGACCATACCGAGCTGGGCCTGGGTGATCGCAAGGTTGTCGTTCGAGGCGCGGACGGCATCGTCTGCTGACCCGCGCCGCTTCGCATCCAGATCCTCGTTTGTGGCGATAACGCCCTGAGCATTATTCGTCGCGCGCTGCTCTGACGTGAAATGCCCGACATCGGCCTGCTTGTTCGTCGCCGCGAGCGACTTTGCCCGGTCGAAGTCGCCGCTCGTGTCGCCGGCATACTGGCCGGCAAGGCGGGCGGCCTTGATACGGTCGGCCACGGCATCAAGCGACTTCAGGAACGCGCCTTCATCCTCGGCGTCATGCGACTCCGTCAAAGCCGATTTGTATTTCTCGATCTCCGCGGTGATCGCCGAATAGAGCTCAGTCAGCCCCTTCTTTTGCGCCAGCGTCTGCGCAACGGTCAGCGAACGAAGCGCCTGCTCGTCGCCAAGCGCGCGCGACATGTCGTCGACGGAGATCACGCCCTTGTCGACCTGGTCGTTTACGGCCGCGCGTGCCGATGTCTCCTGGAGCAGCGACGAGATCGCCTTCGCGCCGGCAAGCTCGGCGTCTGCGCCGCTGTTCGCGATCTGACGGCGCACGGCGTCGTCGACGTTCGTGCCCTTCTTGGTCGCGTCGGTGACAGCTTTGCGGCGCGCCTCGGCTTCCTCGCCGGATGCCGCGCCGCCGGTCAGGTAAGCCTGCGCCGCATCCATGGCGGCTCGGGTGTTGGCCTCCATCGCGGCCGACTCGCGCGCCAGCGTCGCCGCGTGCTTATCGGCAGCGCCATCAAGCCGCGCACGGGCGCGCTCGCCTTTGGCCATCGCGTCCGCCTGGACATCGGCATTCGTCGCGACCTGACCGGACTGCTCGATCCGTTCGCGGTTCGCGCTGGCGGCCGCCAGGGCAGCAGGATCACGCTTGGCCCGGGCCTGGGCTACCGCAACATCCGCGAGATCGAGCTGACGCTTCTTCTCGGCCGGACCGAGATAGGTGTTGATTGCGCGCGTGTAGGCTTCGAGCGCCTCGCGCTGCCCTTGAAGCTCATCGGGCGCATATTTGCCGTTGCGCAGCCCGTCCGCGATCTTGTCGCGCTGGTCCTCCAGCTGCTTCTTCTGATCATAGCCGGTATAGCCGCTTCCTGCGTCTAGCCCGCCCTGCGCAAACTTACTCGCTGCCGCGGTGTTCGCCTTCTGCTGATCGGCGATTGCCTTCTGCGTGTCCGCGATCTGCGTATCGAGCTGCTTGACCATGAAGCCGCCGAATGGGGTGGCCGCCGCCTGCGCCCGCTTTTCCTGCAACTCGGTGAGCTTCTGAGCGAGCGGAGTCGCGGCATTGGCGCCGGCGATGAACTGGTTGAGCTTCTCCCATGCGCCGGAGACCGAAGCCTTGATCTCGTCGAACACGCGCGCGAAGCCTTCGGCATGCTTCGCCGCGCCGTCGAATGCCGGATTGAGATCGCGAAGCAGCTCAGCCTGAGCCGCGTAAAGACCGTTCTCCTCCTGGGTCTTTTTGAGCGACTCGATCTGCGCTTGCGTGAGCGATCCGTAGCGGCCGGCAAGCTCTTCGGCTCCCTTGATCGGATCCTGGAAGGCTTTGCCGAGCGTCTCCTGCGCGGCCTTGGCATCCGTGCCGGTCGCCGCAGCGAAATCAGCGGTGAGCGACGTCAGCCCCTGAAGGACGCCCGTCCCGATGCCCCCCATCTTGACGTAGCCGACCTCAATGTCTCGGGCCGCGCCGACGGTGAGAACGCCATTGCGACTGACGGCCTGTGCATTTGCCTCGAGCTGAGCACCGGTCGCGCCGATCGCGGCGCCTGCGCCGGCGGCGACCGTGTCGAGCTTCGCCATCTCGTCGGCGTAGTGGATCCAGGAAATCGCGCCGATCGCTACAACTGCCGTGATCGCCGCGATGCCGATGGTCACCGGGTTGCAGAAAGCGGCGACCTTGGCGAGGCCGCCGGCCATGCCGCCTTCGTCCATCGATAGGACTTCGACGCCCTTGTGCGCCTCGAGCGCGAAGGCGGTTAGCGGGTTGCGTCCGGATATGACGGCGTCGGTGAAGCGCAGCAGCGCCGACTGTCCGGTGATGACCTGGGCACGGTTAAGACCGAGGGCACTGGTATGGCCCTCGACGGCGTTCTTGGCCTCCTGAAGCGCGCGACCGGACACCGCAACCGCAGCAGCGTGCTCTGCCTCGCTAATCGCGCCAGTCTTCAGGAGGCCACCAGCCGCGGCGATCTCCGCGTCATAGCGCTTCTGCGACGTGTAAAGAGGATCGATCGCGGCCTTGACCCGCTCGACCTGCTGCTCCTGTTGCGCGAGCAAGGCGGTGAACTGCGCCGCATTGGCATTCTGCGCACCGTTGTAGCCGGTGCCGACGCTGGCGTTGACCGTCGCCTGCGTTGAGCTCGGCATGATCGCACTGATCTTTGCCGCCGCGTCCGCTTGGCGCTTGGTCGCTGCCTCAATGTCCTGCCCGGCCCGCTGGTAGGACGCTGCGAGCCGCTTGGCGGACGCGTCACCACTGTCGGCGATAGATGCGAAATCCGCCTGGACATCCGCCTTGCCGGTCGTGCCGAGGCGGATGGAAACGCTGCTGACCATCGTTACCCTCCCTCGCTACCGGATGGATCGGACACCGCCGACAGGATCGCCCGCTCAGCGTCGGGCAGCACTTCGGCCAGCATCGCGATGTCGACTTCGCGCGCCTGGCCGACGAGCATCACAGCACCGTAATCCAGTGCGAACGGCGTGCCGCCGAGACCGGCGACGCGCAGCTGCGAACCGCAGCCGCTCAGGACGTCGAAAACGCCATCAGCCTCTTCGCTGGTCAGCTCGCTGGCGACGTAGATGCAGCCTTGCCGCGCTTCTTCGGTTTCGCCTTCGGGGTCGGGCTGGCATCGACCGTTTTCGCGCCATTGGCAGGCGTGGTCGCAGTATCGCTCACCGCCGTCTCCGCCCCCGAAGTGCCAAGCGAGGAGGCGGCGGACCCGTTTTTTTCCGTGTCCCGCAACAGCCAGGGCTGGACGTAGACCGCTTCGGCTGCCTCACACAGATCCGTGTCGGCGATGAACAGCGCTATGGTCTCGGCGTTCACTGGCGCGATCTCGCCCTCGACGTCGCCGACGCCCTCCCATTCCGCGATACCGTGACGGACCATCTCACGGGTCAGCGCATCGCTGGCCTCCTGGAAGTCGCCCTCGGCTTCCTGCAGCACCGCCGCGCATGCGGCGCGCGCATCGCGGACCGCCTTGCGGCTGACGGGGTCGAACCGGACACGGACGCCCGGCACGAGAAATGGGCGGGGATCGGCGGCATCGTCGCTGACGATAGTGCCGAGCCAGCCAGACGGAAGGACGCCCAGCTTACGCATAGGAGGCCACGTCGTTCGTCAGAATGGCCGTCATGCTGGCGGCAAGCGCGCCCGACGCCTGCCAGTTGAACTGGGCAGTGATGCCCTTGGGGCCCTGAATGGGGCGCTTGGCCGGCGGCAGGAACACGCGCGGCAGCCTGAAGAGCAGGCTGTGCGGTCCGTTGGTCCAACCGAAATCGAGCTCGCACGGCGTGCCCGACGAAGCCGCTGCCATCAGCACCGTATCGCGGAAGCGGACCGTCAGTGAGCCGGAGGCCATGACCATGCCGGGGTCGCTATCCTCGATGCGGCCGTCCGCCTTGATCGTCTCCACCGGATCAAGGTTGTTCGAGAAGCTGAGGTCGGCCGCGGTGACCGATGCCAGTGCCACGCCGTCCTTCAGGATCGAGCCCGTCGCCTGCGCGAACCGAAGCACCGGCAGGACCGTCGGCGCAGGCATGACGGTCGCGGCGACTGGTGCGGTCTCGCCGATCGCGATCAGGCTGCACGTCGCGTTGAGCAGCCCGCTGCGGGTCATGCCGATCTTGAGCTGGTTGAGCCGCGCCCCATAGTTGACCGAGAACGCGGGAACCTCGGGGGCGCCGATCTCGATCGACATGCTGGGAAGCGCCGCCGCGCCCGACGCGAAGGTGTGAACCTCCTCCCCGCCCGTGCCGCTCGCCTCTGTCGGGGCGCCGAACGCGAGCTTCAGCCAACGACCGAAATTGCGGACGTCGACCGGCACGACCATGTCGCCGACATTCGTCGCGACGTCGGAGATTGGATCCTGCGGCTCGCGACCGAGGCCGAGCAGATCAGACGCGATCAGTGGCCGCTCTTCACCCATCGTGTGACTGGCCAGCGGGATCGAGAAGAAGCCGGCGTTGGGAGTGACGCCCGGCGTCGCCTCGAAGACGCCAGCGATCTTGGCATTGGAGCCGATTGCCCGTCCCATAATGGTGTCTCCTTAAAGGGGGTGTGGGGTCGAGTAGGAAGCGATGATCACCACGGAGGCGCTGCCGATGATGGCGGAGCCGGCGGTGTAATCGTCGTTCGCGGGAGGCGCCCCCGCGTCGAGATAGTCGACGAGGCCGCCTAGGAAGCGGTCCGCCACGATGGCGGCCGAGATCTGGTCCGTCATCGCATCGACCGCCTGCTCGGCGCTCAGGTTGCCGCGTGCTGGCGCGTCGAGCGTGACCGGTATCTGATGCTGATAGTAATAGGTCACCGGACAGAGGTCGATCTCGGGCCGGCCTGGATCGCCGGCCTCAATATAGGCCCTGCCGTTGTTGCCGATCCGCTCTGGCGCCGCGTCGGCGCCGTCGAGGCCTTGGACGTCCACCCCCGGCAGCGCCGCGGTGAGCATCGCCTTGACCGCGACGAGGACCTCCAGACGCTTCGACATCAGGCCAAACCCTCTTCGAGGCGTTGCACGAAATCGGCTGCACCAGCATCGCCCGCCGCTTGCAGGTCGAGCTTCTTCGGCAGCCTGATGCTCGGCTTCAGCACGAACATCAGGACGAGCTGGCCGCTATCGCCGTGTGCGAGCCGGCCCTTGCGAACCCGCTTCACCGCACCGCGCTTCGTCTGGCCTCGCCCTTCGACGATGAAGGCGAGCAGACCACCACCCTTGCCCTTCTTGATGACGAACTCGGTGGCGCCGAAGGTCTCTAGGACCTGGTCGGGCGTCATCGACTTCGACGATGATCGCCCGCCGGCGCGCGGCACCGATTTGGTTGGCAGCCACAGGTAATTCTTGCCGGCGAGTGGCGTGATCGTGGCGCCGCGCGCAAAGGCGTCGATGATGTCCGGCGCATTCGACCATGCATAGCCCGCCGGATTGAGAGAATTGCGGCCATCGGGATAGGTGTCGGCTCGCCACGTGTTCGCGAGACGATTGCCCATGCCAGCGTCGCGGATCTGATCGCGAAGCGTCTGCTTCAGCGTGTCGGTCGCGCCGCGCATGGCGGTCGTCGTGATCGTCGCGATCTGGCCCTCGGCCGCGCCGATCGCCTCGGTCAGGCCCGAGATGCTGACGTTAATCGGCATCAACCGGTTCGGTCGGGCATGTCCATGTGACGCCTTCGACGTCGAGCACGGCCGCGCCGTTGATCTTGAAGGTGAGGATGTCGCCGGTCACGCGGTCGGCAACGGTGATCATGTCGCCCCTGGCCGGAAACAGCACGTCGGTGCGCTGTACGTCGAAGGTGTTGACGTCTACCGCCAGCCGATCGCGGCGCGTGCCGCCGTCATCTGTGCCCTGCGACCAGATGACGCTGATCTCGAGAATGTCGCCCGTGTCCGCAACCTCGTATTCCGCCGCGACGGCGCCCGCTGCACTAAAAAGCGCGGCGAGCGCCGTCGCGAACGGATCGCTCACGCCGGGACGGCTTCGTTGAGCTTAACGCGGGCAGTCGCATCTGCCGACGCGGCCGCCTGCGTCGCCACGCCGATGATCGTGTTACCGGCGGCCGTGGTCGTCACGTTGAATGCGGCATTGTCCCAATAGAGCTTCTGCCCTTGGGTGACGGCGCCGGCCGCTTTGGCCTGATCCCAGACGCCCTTCGTCTTGGTCTCGACATTGGCGCCTGCCACAGCGGTGGCAAGCGCGATGCCGAACAGGGCACCGACGAGCACGCCGTCGCCGGGGTTGACATTGCGGGGTGCGATCATCGTGACCGTATCACCCGGCTGAACGAAATTCTTGGCCATGATATATTCTCCTATGGGCCGGGCCGATTAGGCCGCTTTGAGGTCGGAGGGCTTGACGGTGACCTTCGAAGCCGGACCGTCTTCGTCGGGGAAGTCGGCGCTGACGTCGTCGGCCAGCTCGGCGTCGAACAGGCGCTGTGCCTCCTCGTCCTCCAGCTTGACGATGCCCTCGGAGGGGCTGCGGAGCACGCCGTTGACGTAGGCGTGCTGGCGAAGGCTGATGTGCTTCACAGGATGTCTCCCGAAAAAGACGGGACGGCGTATGCCGCCCCGCCCGAAGGTTCAGATGATAGAGGCGGCGCTTACTGGCCGGCGTTCTTGATCGCCGAGCGCCAGTTGACCGCGCCAACGCCGTAATCGAGGCGCACCTTCCATTCGGTGCCGTCCACGCGCCAGCCCAGCTCGTTGTCGAGGAAGGGCTCCTGGACGCCGTTGAGGAAGACGACCTCGATCGCCGGCGCCAGATCCTTGTCGGCGAACATGTACCACGCAGCACCGGTCAGCCGCGGCGTATCGACGATGTTCTTGACGAGACCCTGCACCATGTTCGGGCGCTGCAGCTTGCTGACCGCATCCGGATCGTAGGGGCTGCCGATGATCACTCGGGTGAGACCGCCCAGGCCGAGCGGGCCCAGCCAGGTGTCGGGCCGGATTTCGAGGAACTCGTTGCCCGACACGTCCTTCTGCTGCGCCATCTGGACACGGGCCGCATCGAACAACGCCACGCCCGGAGGGCCGGCGGTCGCCGCGATGTTTCCGTGCGCCGCCGAGAAAAGCGGCTGTCCGTCGAACATGACCGGGTTCGAATTGAGCAGCGCGTAGAAGTCGATCTCGATCGTCAGCTTCGCGGCGCGGCCAAGGTCGGTCGCGAGATCCGAGAAAACGCCCATATCATCGTTGATGATGGCCTGGCGGGACAGGTTAATGATGTTGCCCTTGGTGCCTGCCTGGATCGTCTGCTTGGCGCCATCGGGGATCGGCTTGTTCTTGAACTCGCCGGCCTCGTTGACGTTGTCGAGCGCGCCGAAGGTGCCGCGCAGGTAGCGGTTCGCGACCCGGAAGTCGGTGACCGTGCCGACGCCGGCAATCTGCGACCACGTGTCGGGCGTGACGGCGTAAGCGGCCTGCAGGGTCT
>NZ_CALMAW010000071.1 GCF_937859915.1 uncultured Sphingomonas sp.
ATCGTGCCCGAGCCGGTGCGCTCGCCCCTGTGCCAGCCGTTGAGCATCGGCCCCACCGACAAGGCGATCGCGGGGATGTTGACGGTGGCCGCCGCCATCAGACAGGCCGGCGTGGTCTTGTCACAGCCGATCGTCAGCACGACGCCGTCGAGCGGATAGCCGTACAGCACCTCGACCAGCGCCATATAGGCGAGATTGCGGTCGAGCCCGGCGGTCGGGCGCTTGCCGGTCTCCTGGATCGGGTGGACGGGGAATTCGAGCGCGATGCCGCCGGCCTCGCGAATGCCCTCGCGCAGCCGCTCGGCGAGCACGAGATGGTGGCGGTTGCAGGGCGAGAGGTCGGAGCCGGTCTGCGCGATGCCGATGATCGGCTTGCCCGAGCGCAGCTCCTCGAGGCTCAGCCCGAAGTTGAGATAGCGCTCGAGATAGAGCGACGTCATGTCGATATTCTCGGGATTGTCGAACCAGGCGCGCGAGCGGAGGCGGGCGGGGGGCGTGGGGTCGGTCATGGCTGTCGGTGTTCCGGACGAGAAGGGGTGTCGATGGTCGGGCGGGCAGGATCGGGCGGGGGCTGGCGGATCGCCGCGATCGGCGCCCCTCGGTCCCGCGCCTCCTGTTGACGCGTCGTGGGGGCGTATATACTCAGACAAAAACGCCGAGGGCAAGCCCATGCGCAGGCCCGGCCGGTGCTGGAGAAGGAAGTGACGATGGCCGGACCGGCTCCCTCGACGACGATGCGACCGACCGTGGACGGCGGCCCGAACGGGGGCGGCGCCGCCTATCGCCCCGCGCTGACGCTGCTCGCCAGCCTGTTCTTCATGTGGGGCTTCATCACCGTCATCAACAACACGCTGCTGCCGCATCTGCGCTCGGTGTTCGCGCTCAGCTATCGCCAGACGACCTTGCTCGAATCGGTCTGGTTCATCGCCTATTTCTTCGCGTCGATCCCGTCGGCCAAGCTGATCGAGCGGATCGGCTACAAAAAGTCGATGGTGGTCGGGCTGCTGGTGATGGCAGCGGGCGCCTTGCTGATGATCCCGGCGGCGCGCATCCCCTCCTACGGCGTCGTGATGCTCGCGCTGTTCATCATCGCCAGCGGGATCACGCTGCTCCAGGTCGCCGCCAACCCCTATGTCGCGGTGATCGGCCCGGCGGAATCCGCACCCGCCAGGCTCAACCTCGTCCAGGCGTTCAACTCGATGGGGACGACGCTGGCGCCCCTGTTCGGCGGCTATCTGATCCTCGGCCGCTCGACCTCGGGGACGATGGTCGGCGGGGCCGGCACGCTGACCATGGCGCAACGGCTCGCCGACGCGCGCTCGGTGCAGCTGCCCTATCTGATCGTCGCGGTGGTGCTGGCGATCCTCGCGGTGGTGATCGCGCGCTTCCCGCTGCCGAGCTTCGGCGGCGCCGGCCGTCCCGGTGCCGCCGCCGAACGGCGCGGCCATTCGCTGTGGCGCCACCGCAATCTGGTGTTCGGCATCCCCGCGATCTTCATCTATCTGATCGCCGAAATCGGCGTCTCCAACCTGTTCATCAACTTCGTGTCGCAGCCGCAGATCGGCAATCTCAGCCACGAGACCGCCTCGCACTATCTGTTCCTGCTCTGGGGCGGGATGATGGTTGGCCGCTTCATCGGCAGCTATGTGATGCGCGTGATGCCCGCCGAGCGCGTGCTCGCGCTCGCCAGCATCGGCGCCTTCGTGGTGATGCTGATCGCCACCTTCACCAGCGGGCCGCTGGCGATGTGGGCGCTGATCTCGGTTGGGCTGTTCCACTCGATCATGTTCCCGACGATCTTCACGCTCGGCATCCGCGGGCTCGGCCCGCTGACCGAGGAGGGATCGGGGCTGCTGGTGATGGCGATCGCAGGCGGCGCGCTGGTCGTCGTGCAGGGCTGGCTGGCGGACAGCTACGGGCTGCAGTGGAGCTTTCTGCTCACCGCGGCCTGCGAACTCTACACGCTGTTCTACGCGCTGTGGGGCAGCCGCACGCGCGACGCCGTCGCGGATCTGTAGGATTTGCGGGCACAGCTCTCCCGCCAGGGCGGGGAGAGAGGGAGGTCAACGGCCGGCGCGTCTCTTGCCAAGGGGCACCCGGTGCTGGACGGCTTGGGGTAAGCCAAGTGCGGTTGGTAACCAAAACAGCCGCGTCCAGACTTTGTACTTGGGGACCAAGGCCCCTGCCCACGGTTGGCCTGGCAGGGTGTGACGTCGGTCCACGGTTACGTTCTCAGCGAAGCTTCGGCTTGGAAAACCGGATGACTCCGCGCCGGCCGCCCGATCGATGCCAGCGTGACGCTCGCCGCGATCGGTTCCCGTCCTTCGCACCCTTGCGCTTCGGGGTAAAAGGACGCGTCGACAGTTAACCCAAATGGTTCGTCTTGTCAAGCGGATTGTGCGATCCCGCTATTATGGGAACGCTCTCTCGCTCTCGGTCGAGCCCGGGCGACGATTCCACACACCGCTGCCATCAGGTCGCCGCGCCCGTCATCCGCGCCAGGATCGCCGCGAGCTTCGCCGCCACCGCCGGGTCGCGCGCGGCGGGTGCGGTCAGGATCGCCTGGTCGAGCACAGTGTCGATCGGCGAGGGCGTGCGCTCGGCCGGCAGCGCGGTCGCCAGCGCCTCGACCAGACGGCGCGCGGTGGCGGCATTGGCGTGCATCTGCGCGATCACGTCGGTGGCGACGACGCCCGCCTCCTCCTCGCGCCAGCAATCATAGTCGGTGACCATGCCGACCAGCGCATAGGGCAGCTCCGCCTCGCGCGCGAGCCGCGCCTCGGGCATCGCGGTCATGCCGATCAGGTCGGCGCCCCATTGCCGGTAGGCGAGGCTTTCGGCGCGGGTCGAGAATTGCGGGCCCTCCATCGCCAGATAGGTGGCGCCGGTCGCAGCGGTGCCCCCCGCCGCTTCGATCGCCGCCGCGGCGAAGGCGGAGAGGCGCGGGCAGGTCGGATCGGCGAGCGAGACATGTGCGACGAGACCGGTGCCGAAGAAGCTCGCCGGTCGCGCAACGGTGCGGTCGATGAACTGGTCGACCACCGCGAAGATGCCCGGCGGCAGCTCCTCGCGCAGCGAGCCGACCGAGGAGATGGCGAGCAGGTCGGTCGCGCCGAGCCGTTTGAGCGCATCGATATTGGCGCGCGCGTTGATCTCCGAGGGCGGGATGCGGTGGCCGGCGCCGTGGCGCGGCAGGAACAGCAGTCGGGTCGTGCCGATCCGCGCCTCGAGGATGCGGTCGGAGGGCGGACCCCAGGGCGTCTCGACCGCGTGCCATGCGGTCTCGGCGAGCCCGTCCAGCGCGTAGAGGCCCGAGCCGCCGATGATCCCGATCGTCCAGCCGCCCACTGCCTATCTCCCGAATGATGCGAGGTGGTTGACGCAAGCGCCCTGTCCCCGCAAGTGCCGATCATGCGCTTCTTCTCCGACAACGCCGCCGCCGTCTCCCCCGCCGTGCTGGAGGCGATGGCCGCCGCCAACCATGTCGACACCGCCTACGATGGCGATGCGCTGAGCCAGCGTCTCGACGGCGTCTTCTCCGATCTGTTCGGCACGCCCTGCGCGGCCTTGTGGGTGTCGACGGGCACCGCCGCCAACTGCCTGGCGCTGGCGACGATGGTGCCCCCGCATGGCGGCGTGTTCTGCCACGCCGAGGCGCACATCAACGCCGACGAGGCCGGCGCGCCCGAATTCTTCACGCACGGGGCGAAGCTGCTGCCGCTGGCGGGCGAGGGCGCCAAGCTGACGCCGGAGGTGGTCGTGGCGGCGCGGAAAGATATCCGAGCGGACGTCCACCGCGTCCAGCCGCATGCGCTGTCGATCACCAATGCGACCGAATATGGGCTGGTCTACACCCCCGACGAGGTTGCGGCGCTGAGCGCGGTCGCGCGCAACCACAGGCTCGGGCTGCACATGGACGGGGCGCGCTTCGCCAATGCGGTGGCGACGCTCGGCTGCCACCCGGGCGAGGTGACATGGCGCGCGGGGGTCGACGTGCTGAGCTTCGGCTTCGTCAAGAATGGCGGGATGTCGGCCGAGGCGCTGGTCTATTTCCGCACCGATCTGGTCGAGGTCGCCAAGATCCGCCGCAAGCGCGCGGGGCATCTTAATTCCAAGGGCCGCTATCAGGCCGCGCAGATCATCGCATTGCTCGACGAGGATCGCTGGCTGGACAATGCGCGCGGGGCCAATGCCGGGGCGGCGACGCTGGCGGCGGCGGCGGGGGACCGGCTGCGCTATCCGGTCGAGGCCAACGAGCTGTTCGTGCGGCTGACCGCGGCCGAGGCGGCGACGCTGCGCGCACAGGGCTTCGACTTCTACGATTGGGGCGCGGACGAGGCGCGGCTGGTGACGTCGTGGGACCAGCCGGCGGCCGAGATCGACGCGCTGGCGGCGGCGATCCGGGCGCTCGACTAGATGTCGGCGCGCCTCTCCGTTGCGACGCGACCGGCGCGCGCGCGGGGTGGCTGCCCTTCGACTGCGCTCAGGGCGAACGGGAGGGGGCGTATGGCTTGGGACGTGACTGCTAGTTGCGCGCTCGCCGGGCGCCGTCCCACCCCCGTTCGGCCTGAGCGCAGTCGAAGGCCACGCGCGGATGGTGGCTGTGCTTCGCCTGCGCTCAGCACGAACGGGGAGGGGTGGATGGTCGGGACCGTGGTCGGTGACAGCCCGTTCGCCGGGCGCACGCCTACCCCCGTTCGGCCTGAGCGCAGTCGAAGGCCACGCTCGGAGGGTGGCTGTGCTTCGACTGCGCTCAGCACGAACGGAGAGGGGCGGAGGGTCAGGACCGCGATCGGCGACCGCTTGCTCGCCGGGCGCCGTCCCACCTCCGTTCGGCCTGAGCGCAGTCGAAGCCTGTCCCGAGCGACGCCGCAGGCGGCATCGAGGGGGCCGCGCGCCGATGGTGGCTGTGCTTCGACTGCGCTCAGCACGAACGGCAAAAGGCGCGGCGACTCGGCCGCGATGACGCTTATGACCAACGGGCGCGCGACATGACCGAGCAGCTGACCGACACCCGCCCGCTCGATGCGGGCCGGCGCGCGCGCGTCGCGATCCCGTTCATCCTGTGCACGCTGATCTGGTCGTCGACCTGGCTGGTGATCCGCTTCCAGCTCGGCGTGGTGCCGCCGGCCTGGTCGGTGACCTACCGCTTCCTGATCGCCGCCGCGGCGATGCTGCTCTATGCGCGGCTGAGCGGCGCGCGGCTGCGCTTCACGCCGCGCGAACATGGCCTGGCGGCAGTCTACGGCGTCGCGCAATATGCGCTCAACTACTTCTGCGTCTATCTCGCCGAGCGCAGCGTGACCTCGGGGCTGGTCGCGGTGCTGTTCGCGCTGCTGATCGTGCCCAATGCGCTGTTCGCCTGGATCTTCTTGAAGCAGGGCGTGTCGCGCGCCTTCCTGCTCGGCTCGGCGGTCGCGGCGGTCGGGCTGGTGCTGCTGTTCGCGCACGAACTCGGCGCGGTGCCGCACGCGCGGAGCCTGATCTGGACCGGGATCGGCTGGTCGCTGCTCGGCGTCTTGTTCTCCTCGATCGCCAATGTCGCGCAGGCGAGCAAGGCCGCGCGCGCGGTGCCGGTGGCGTCGCTGATCGCCTGGGGGATGGTGTGGGGCGTGGGCTTCGACGCGCTGTCGGCCTGGGCGATCGACGGGCCGCCCGCCTTCGATCCGCATCCCGCCTATTGGGGCGGCATCCTCTATCTCGGGCTGGTCGGCTCGGCGCTCGCCTTCACCTGCTATTTCTACGTGATCCGCGCGATCGGCCCGGGACGCGCGGCCTATACCAGCGTGCTGAGCCCAGGGCTGGCGATGGGGCTGTCGACGATCTTCGAGGGCTATCGCTGGTCGCCCGAGGCGATCGTCGGCTGCCTGCTGTCGCTGGCCGGGCTGTTCGTCGCGCTGCAGGCGAGGCAGGCGGCAAGCCCGGCGCGATAGTCGGCGAAGCGCGGCGCCCAGCCGAGCAGTCGTTTGGCGCGGCCGTTGGCGACGCGGCGGTTCTCGGCATAGAAGCCGCGCGCCATCGCGGTGAGGCTCGGGTCGTCGACCGCGAGCAGCGGCGGCGCGGGCAGGCCGAGCAGCGCGCACGCCGCCTCGATCACCGCATTTTGGCTGCTCGGCCGCTCGTCGGCGATATTGTAGACCCCCGGCGGCCCGTCAAACGAGGCGATGACCGCGGCGACGATGTCGTCGATATGGATGCGGCTGAACACCTGTTCGGGGAGATCGATGCGGTGCGCGCGGCCCTGCCGCACGCGATCGAGCGCCGAGCGGCCGGGGCCGTAGATGCCG
>NZ_CALMAW010000072.1 GCF_937859915.1 uncultured Sphingomonas sp.
GTCGAGGGTGGCGGCGAGCGTGCGCCGCAGGGCGAGCGCGCGGCGCGTCCGCAGGGCGATCGCCCGACGGGTGGTCGTCCCGCCGGTCGCCCCGGCGGCGGCAACTTTCGTGGCGGCGGCCGCCCCGGCGGCCAGCGCCGCGAGGGCTGAGGCGTAATCATCCTCCCTACGCGTAGCGTGGGGAGGGGGACCGCTCGCCGCAGGCGAGTGGTGGAGGGGGAATGCGGCCGGCGCAGCGCCTGGAGCCTTGCCCCTCCACCACCGGCTTTCGCCGGCGGTCCCCCTCCCCATCTGCGATGGGGAGGATCAGTGCTTCCGCATGCCCCGCACGCGGTGCCACACATAGAGCGCTACCGCCGCGACGCCGGCGATCACCACCACCAGGTCGAGCTTGTGCATCACCGCCTGCAGCTGGGGATCATGGTCCCAGGCGGCGCCCAGGTGCTTGCCGATCAGCGCGAGCACGAAGCACCACGGCCACGAGCCGACGAAGGTGTAGAGGTGGAACTTGACCTGGTTCATCCGCGCCATCCCCGCGGGAAAGGCGATGAACGAGCGGATCAGCGGCAGCAGCCGCCCGATCAGCACCGCCAGACTGCCGAAGCGCTGGAAAAAGGCCTCGGCCTTATCGAGTTCGTCGGCGCCGATCAGCACCAGCCGGCCCCAGCGCAGGATGAACGCGCGGCCGCCATATTGACCGGCATAATAGGCCGGGATCGAGCCCAGATTGCAGCCGATCGCGCCCGCGGTCGCGACGCCGATCAGGCTGAGCTGCCCGGTCGAGACGAGATAGCCCGCGAACGGCATGATCACCTCGGAGGGAAGCGGCACGCACGCGCTCTCGATCCCCATGAGCAGCGCGACGCCGCCATAGCCGAGCTGCGAGATGACCGAGACGATCCAACCGGCGATGTGACCTACGATGTCGTGCATGGGCGCAGGCTTTGCGGGAGGCGCGGGGCTTTGTCCATCCGACCGGACGGCATAAACTTTACCCGTCATGCCGGACCTGATCCGGCATCCAGGGCCGCAGGCGTCGCCGTGTGAAGCCCTGGATCCCGGAACAAGTCCGGGACGACGAAGGATGGATGACGGGTTCCTTACGCAGGCTCGACGATCGGCACCTTCGTCGTCATCCGCGCCAGCACCACGCCGCCCAGCGCCAGCGCGAAGCCGAGCAGCTGGACCGGCACCAGCCGCTCGCCGAACAGGATCCACGCCTCGATCGCCGCCAGCGGCGGGACGAGGAGCAGCAGCGCGCTCACCCGCGTCGCGCCCTGGTGCCGCGTCATCCACACCAGCAGCGACAGCGCCGCCGCCGACAGCCCGACCACCGACCAGCCGAGCCCCAGCCAAAGTTCCAGCGACCCGTCCCAATGATAGTCGCCCAGCGCGACCGTCGCCAGGATCGCGACCAACCCGCCGCCGACATTCTGCACCGCGCCCGAAACGCGGATCGGATCGCCGCCGATCGCGCCGCGCTGGATCATCGTGCCCGCCGCCATCGCCAGGATCGCCGCCATCGCGCAGGCGGCGACGAACAGCGGCACCGAGGCATGGCCGCCGCGCATCAGCAGCGGCGCCAGCACCAGCGCGACGCCGGTCAGCCCGACGCCTAGCCCGGTCCAGGCGCGCGTCGCCAGCCGCTCGCCGAGCAGCGCGAACGACGCGACCGCGACCACCAGCGGCTGCAGCGCGCCGAGCAGCGACATGATCCCCGCGGGCATGCCGCGCTGGATCGCCCACCAGCTCGTGCACAGATAGAGGCCGTTGAGCAGCGCGCCGGCGACGAGGTGCAGTCCGAGCTGTCGCGCCCGCGGCAGCCTTTCGCGCGCAACCGCCGCCAGCCCGCCGAGCAGCAGCGCGGTGAGCAACATCCGCGCGACCAGGATCAGCTCGGGCGCGGCATGCGGCACGGTCGCGCGCGCGACGACGAAGCCGGTAGACCAGATCAGCACGAACAGGATCGGGGCGAGGGTCGCGAGCACCGCGCGGCTCTGGCGGGCGTGGGTCGCGATGTCGAGCGTTCATCCCGCACATCTGCGCGCGGTCTTGCACGCGGGTGTGCCTGTGCTAGCCTTCCGGACCCGTGGGGGGCGTGATCCATGGCGATGCAGAAGGATAGGCCGGAGCCGTCATGGCCGGCGCAAGGCGGTCGGCGCAGCGGTCTGCTGATCGATCAAGGCGCGCTGACACCGGGTCAAAAGATGATGCAAGGCCTTGGCATTGCCGCCTGGGTCGCGCTGTGTCTGGTCGCTGTCTTCTATGACTTGCGGTGGAGCGACGCATGGCTGGATCGCGTCCGCGCCAGCATGACGATGCCCAATCTGCTGTTCCGGCAAAACGGGACGACCGTCGCCTTCTTCGTTCTGCCGTTGATAGCGGGCATGCTGGTCATGGTGGCCAACGTCCGCCTGGTCACCAAGCTCACTTTATTGGCCTTGTTGCTTGCCGCGATGATCGGCGCGTCGGCGGTGGCGATGCGCCGCTACGTCGTGGTCATGGGCGACGATGTGCTGATCCATCCGGCGCTGCCCTGGCATCATGACGTGCGGTTCGCGCTCGCCGACGCGACGGTGACGGCGCGCGGCTGCAACCTATGGTACAGCAAGCACAGCACGCATCATCAGATCATCTTCCGCGTGCGCGCGCCGGCCGGAGACACGGTCGATCTCGGCGCGGCCGCCGGGCGCGACCTCGGACACTGGCTGACCGTGCTGCGCGACTATGGCGACGGATCCTTGCCGCTACCGGCCGATGCCCGCGACCACGCGCCGCATGATTCCCAATGCATGGGCTATTGGCTCGACGGTCTTGGCGCGCAGCAGGCGGCAGAATTCACCCGCTTGGTGGGGTAGAGCGGATCGACCGTCGAGATATCGAGCGATCCGGACCTTCTCCCGTCATCCCGAACTTGGTTCGGGATCCAGACGCGCGCCGCCCGACGAACGCGCGTCGCGCGTCTGGATCCTGACCTTCGTCAGGATGACGAAAGGAACGCTTTGCGCCGTCTTACAGAATATAGCGGCTGAGATCGGTGTTCTTCGCCACCCCCGCCAGCTGCGCCTCGACATAGGCGGCGTCGACCGTCACCGTCGACCCGCTCCGGTCCTCGGCCTCGAAGCTGACCTCCTCGAGCAGCTTCTCCATCACCGTCTGCAGCCGGCGCGCGCCGATATTCTCGACGCTGTCGTTGACCTGCGCGGCGATCTTGGCGATCGCGGCGATGCCTGCGTCGGTGAAGGCGACGGTCACCCCCTCGGTGCCGATCAGCGCGGTGTACTGCTGCGTCAGGCTCGCGCGCGTGTCGGTGAGGATCGACACGAAATCGGCCTCGGTCAGCGCCTTCAATTCGACGCGGATCGGCAGGCGCCCCTGCAGCTCGGGCAGCAGGTCGCTGGGCTTGGCGACATGGAAGGCGCCCGAGGCGATGAAGAGGACATGATCGGTCTTCATCGGGCCGTATTTGGTCGCGACCGTGGTCCCCTCGATCAGCGGCAGCAGGTCGCGCTGCACGCCTTCGCGGCTGACCGAACCGCCGCGCACGTCGGAAACCGCGATCTTGTCGATTTCGTCGAGGAAGACGATGCCGTTCTGCTCGGCGTCGGAAAGCGCGGCGCGGTTGAGATCGTCGCTGTCGAGCCTTTTGTCGCTTTCCTCCTCGACCAGCTTGGCCCAGGCCGCGCGGACGTCGAGCTTGCGGCGCTTCAAGGGCTTGGCGCCGCCGAACGCCTTGCCCATCATGTCGGACAGATTGATCATGCCGACCTGGCCGGCCATGCCGGGCACCTCGAACGGGGCGGCGGGGGCGTCCTCGACCTCGATCTCGATCTCCTTGTCGTCGAGATGGCCGTCGCGGAAGCGCTGCGTGAAGGAGGTGCGCGTCGCCTCGGAGGCGTCCTTGCCGACCAGCGCATCGAGCAGGCGGCCGAGCGCGGCCTCCTCGGCCTTATCCTTGACCGCGACGCGGCGGCGTTCGCGCTCGAGCCGGATCGCCTCCTCGACAAGGTCGCGCGCGATCTGCTCGACGTCGCGGCCGACATAGCCGACCTCGGTGAACTTGGTCGCCTCGACCTTGACGAAGGGCGCGTCGGCGAGCTTGGCGAGACGCCGGCTGATCTCGGTCTTGCCGCAGCCGGTGGGCCCGATCATCAGGATGTTCTTGGGGGAGACTTCGTCGCGCAGGTCGGCGCCGAGCTGCTGGCGGCGCCAGCGGTTGCGCAGTGCGACCGCGACCGCGCGCTTGGCGTCGCGCTGGCCGATGATATGCTCGTCGAGCGCCGCGACGATCGCCTTGGGGGTGAGGGAATTCAGCATCGTTGTGGTCCTTCTCCCCTCCCTGAAAGGGAGGGGGCGGGGGTGGGTTCGTACGGGGCAAGCGCTACGCCCTGCGGAGGCGAACCCACCCCTAACCCCTCCCTGTCAGGAAGGGGAATTGCGATTCAGGAAGCGCTGTCGAGCGTCTCGATCGTCAGCCGGTCGTTGGTGAACACGCAGACCTCGGCGGCGATCGCCATCGCCTTGCGCGCGACGGTCTCGGCATCGGGCTCATAGTCGACCAGCGCGCGCGCCGCGGCGAGCGCGTAATTGCCGCCCGATCCGATCGCCGCGATCCCGGCTTCGGGCTCGAGCACATCGCCGTTTCCGGTGAGGATCAGCGTCACCTCCTTGTCGGCGACGATCATCAGGGCTTCCAAGTTGCGCAGATATTTGTCGGTGCGCCAGTCCTTGGCGAGCTCGACCGCGGCGCGCATCAGCTGGCCCTGGTGCCGCTCGAGCTTGGCGTCGAGCCGCTCGAACAGCGTGAAGGCGTCGGCGGTGGCGCCTGCGAAGCCCGCGATGACCTGGCCGTCGCCGATCCGGCGCACCTTCTTGGCGTTGGGCTTCATCACGGTGTTGCCCATGCTGACCTGCCCGTCGCCGGCTATGATGACCTTGCCGCCACGCCGCACCGAAAGGATCGTGGTGCCGTGCCAGCCAATCTTGTCTTCGCTCATTGTGTTCCCGCTCTCTGGTTGGCGGGGATATGGGGGGCGGTAACGGGGCTGCAATAACCCCGCTTGCATCGCCGTCATCCTGACGAAGGTCAGGATCCAGACGCGCGGCGTCGGGCGGAGATACGCGGCGTCTCTGGATGCTGAACCGAGTTCAGGATGACGAAGACGAAGGCGGCTCGGTCCGCCCCTTGAACCCCTGCGCCACCACATACCATTCGCTCGATTCCTTGCGGCTGGCGGGCGGCTTGGCGTGCTTGATCGTGGTGAAGTCGCGCTTGAGCGCCGCGACCAGCGACGAATCGGCGCCGCCGGCGAGCACCTTGGCGACGAAACAGCCGCCCGGGCGCAGCACCTCGGCGGCGAACGCCGCACCCGCCTCGACCAGGCCCATGGTACGCAGATGGTCGGTCTGCTGGTGGCCGACCGTGTTGGCCGCCATGTCCGACAGCACGAGGTCGGCGGGCCCGCCCAGCGTCTCGGCGAGCAGGCCGGGCGCCGCGTCGGACATGAAATCCATCTCGAAGATGGTGACGCCGTCGATCGGGTCGACCGGCAGCAGATCGATGCCGATCACCACCGCCTTGGGACAGACCTTGCGCACCACCTGCGCCCAGCCGCCGGGCGCGATGCCGAGATCGATCACGCGCTTCGAGCCCTTCAGAAATTTGAAGCGCTCGTCGAGTTCGGTGAGCTTGTAGGCGGCGCGGCTGCGATAGCCCTCCGCCTTGGCGAGCCGGACGTAGGGATCGTTGAGCTGGCGTTCGAGCCAGCGCACCGAGGCGGTGGTGCGGCCCTTGGCGGTCTTGACGCGCTGGCGGCCGCCGGGCCCCGTGCTGCGGCCGGTGGTCGTGCTCATAATCCTGCTCCGTCGCGTGCGATGAGCGAGCGCAATATGCCCTCGCGGATGCCGCGGTCGGCGACGCCGAGCCGGTCGGCGGGCCAGATGTCCATGATCGCCTCGAGGATCGCGCAGCCGGCGACGACCAGGTCGGCGCGCTCGTTGCCGATGCACGGCACCTGCGCGCGTTCCGAGATCGTCATGCCCGCCAGCCTGAGACTCACCGCACGCATCGCCTCGGCGGGCACGATCAGCCCGTCGACCGCGCGGCGATCATAGGAGGAAAGCCCGAGATGCAGGCTGGCGAGCGTCGTCACCGTGCCCGAGGTGCCGAGCAGCCGCGGCGGGCTGGTCGGGCGGGGCAGGGTGGTCGCGAAATCGGCGAAGGCGCCCGCGACGCGTGCCTTCATCCGCGCATAGCCCGCGACCGCCGCGGTGCGGTCGTTCGAATCGATCCCCGCGCCCTCGGCCTCGGTCAGCGACACCACGCCCCACGGTGCCGAGAACCAGTCGAGGATGCGGCACGACCCGTCGGCGATCGTCTCGACCAGCACGAGTTCGGTCGAGCCGCCACCGATGTCGAAGATCAGGCCGGGCCCTTCGCCTTGCGGCAGCAGCGCCTGGCAGCCGAGCACCGCCAGTCGCGCCTCCTCGCCCGCACCGATCACGTCGAGCCGGATACCGGTCTCGGCATGGACGCGCGCGACGAAATCGGGGCCGTTCTCGGCGCGGCGGCACGCCTCGGTCGCGACCGAGCGGACCAGCGTGACATGGCGGCGCTTCAATTTGTCGGCACAGATCGACAGCGCGGCGATCGCGCGCTCGATCGCGGCGTCCGACAGCCGGTTGCTCGCCGCCAGCCCCTCGCCGAGCCGGACGATCCGCGAGAAGGCGTCGATGATCACGAAGCCGTCGTCCTGCGGACGGGCGATCAGCAGCCGGCAATTGTTGGTGCCGAGATCGAGCGCGGCATAGGTGCGCCGTTCGCCGTCCCGCCGGGGCGGGGGTTTGGAGCCTTGCGCGCCGGGCGGGCGCCCGGCTCGCGGCCTCACGCTGGCCGCATCATGCGCCATCGGCCGCTTCATCCTCAAAATCATATTCCCGGCGGACGATCCCGCCGATGCTTGACGCCAAGGTATAGGGCCGGGGCCCAAGCCGCAAGACTGCGGCGTTGACAGACAGGACATGGAAAACTAGAGCGCCGGTCTGCCGTTGGTGCCCCGTCGTCTAAAGGTAAGACAACGGATTCTGATTCCGTTTATCGAGGTTCGAATCCTCGCGGGGCATCCAGGCAGAATCCATATAAATCAATGGTTTGCAACACGCCGGGCGGGCGACGGCTCTCTTAGCGTGTTGCTTGCTGTTGCAGGCTAAAACCGTCCATTTCCGCGTATTTCCGCCGATTCCCGGCAGGTCCGTGCAACACGATGCTACACGCGCCGCCTCAGATCGCGCCCTCATACCGCCGCCGCACGCGCCGCACCGGCATAAACGCCAGCGCATGATCGCCGGCGCGCATCTCTGGCGGGAACTTCGGCTTGCGGCCGACGGCGTTCGGTATGCCGCGCGCCGCATAGACCTTACGGACATAGCCTCGGCGCCGGGCGATCATATCTTCCGCGCCGGCCTGTCGCATCCATCGGCGGACGGTACGCTGGCTGGCCAGATAGTGATCCTCGATCGCTTCCCAGCCAAGCAGCACGAACATTCCGGGGAAGTCGACCGGCATCGGTCGGGCGCTGGGATGATCGGAGCCGCGAGGTAGCACGGTCCGCGATGTTCACGACTGCGCGGCTGGGGATTACGGCGGATGATTCGTCGGGGACGCCGCGTAGCGATGCGCGATGTTCGCGACCGAGAGGCACGGCAGAACGGTAAGACGCACCGCCCAGATTAAAGGCTCGCTCAGACAGGCCGTGGTCGGCGAACCAACGCGATGATACGCACGACTATTAAACGCGCGGACACCTCTATAAATAAAGGTCTTCGTCTAAATCAAGAAGCCTAAGTTGCTGTTTTATAAGAGATATATTAATTGATTTTACACTGTCTGGGATAGTTTCAGTGCCCCTATTTTCATGCGGGAAAGGCACGCTAGGCACATCTTCGTCTAAAAAGTTGCAAAGAATATTCCATCCATCGCCGGCGTCCCAGCTTACCTTAAGCAGAAGATGCGAAGCATTATTTTTCTCGAAAAAACGCACCACTCCGTTGTTGTGGTCTTCATAGAAGTACTCGTGAGCCCGCTCTACGCCGTGGGGATAATTATCCCCATAGGCAAGAAGGCGGCAATGATTGTCTGGACTGGTCCTGAGGGCATGGCGTTTCAGGCTATTGCACCACTCGACAGAATTCTTGCGAACGGTGAGTATGAAGCGAGCGTTCTGGCCATAGCGGAAATGTAGCTCTCTATAGCATAAGGGGAACGGCCAGTCTTCGAACGAATCATTAATGTCAACCGTGTGGTAAATCTCTTCCAAGAAACCTCGCCGATATTTTGACAGTAAATGTTTAGTGCAAGACACATGTTTTGCATAGCCGAGTATCTTCAGGCACCGACCTAAGAGTCGGATTCGAAACTAAGCATCTGATTTTGCGAGCCTTGCTACGCGGC
>NZ_CALMAW010000073.1:0-29232 GCF_937859915.1 uncultured Sphingomonas sp.
AGGGGCGGGTGCTGCGAACGTTCCGGGCGTCGCTGCTCTCTGCACTGTTCCCGCCGATGCCTGGCCTTCTGGTACAGCCCGTCGCGATCGATTATGGCGCGGATGTGCCGTCGCTGATCTGGCGCGACATGAGCATGGGCGCCGAAATGATGCGCGTGCTGGGCTTGGCTGGACGCCGGACGGCGGTGATCCGCTTCCTCGATCCGATTTCGCTCACCGAGAATAGCGACCGCAAGGCGCTCGCCCGCGAGGCGCAGGACCGTATCGCCGACGCGCTGGGCTGGAGTGCCTAGCGGGGCACCAGCCCGTCGTCGGGCATGTAGCCATGGCGGCGAATAAACCGGAAAACGACGTTCAGCGCCGGATTGGACCAGCCGTTTATCGTGCTGAAGTCGCAGGTCAGCGTCTCGTGATGACGGACATGATCCTGCGGGTTCATCAGCAGGCCGATGCGGCGCATCAGGCGCACCGGCCAGGGGTTGTCTTGACGATGCAGCGTGCCGTGGAAATATTGCGCGAAGGTCGAGCCGATGGCGAACGATACGGTTCCGGCGAGCAGCCAGATCGGCAGCGGCAGCAACAGGAACAGGGCGTTGGCCAGAAGCATGAACGGCAGCGTCGTGAACAGGACGGTCGAGCCGATCTGCACGCGCATCGATCGCCGCCCGAGTGCATCGGGGCGCGGATGATGATTCTTGAAGTCGTAGATCAGTCGCTCTAGCGGACCGAGCTGCGAAAAGGCCGCGTCGCGCATCGTCAGATATTCGATAGATTCGCGCGAACCTTCGTAGAAGAACAGACGGTCGAGCCCAATACCGGGCCGACATTCGCGATAATCCATATACATATGAACGGCGCCCGACATCAGGTCGGCACCATACCAACCGGCGACCATCGCCGGCAGCATCCACCAACTTGGCGCCGACGACAGCCATAGGACATCGGCGACCAGCACGCACGACAACGCAAACAGGGCAAGTTTCAACGTCATCGGCCTCTCGCGGATACGGTCTGGCATCCTTAGCGGGTTAGCGGCACGATCGGAAGCGGTTGGCGACGGGGTGGCGCTGTGCGTCCCCCGCCGCCACGCGGCTTACTTGAAGTGAACGCCGACGCCAAGCATCGCGCGCTGCCGCGCGGTGTGGTCGTCATAGTTTGAATAGACATATTGCGCGCTGACATAGACCGGAAGCGGCAGCGAGACCTGGGTCAGCGAATATTCGACGCCGCCGCCAACCTGATAGCCGTCTGTCCGGCCGTGATTGTAGAACGATGTCTCACCGGCCGGTGCCGCGAATGCCTTGCGCTGCTCGTTGCTGACATAGCCGCCCTTGGCGAACACGAGGAGTTGCGGCGTCACGAGGTAGCCGGCGCGGACCGCGGCGCCATATTCTTCGAACGACTTGTGACAGATCGAGCCGCCGATGTTGCCGGCAGTGCAGTTCTCCGACCAGTTGTTGGCGCGCCAATAGCTCGCCTCGGGGCCGACCACGATCTTGTCGCCGATCTGACCGTCGAAGCCGACGGTGGCGCCGTAACCGAACTTGTTATCGTGATGACCCTGGGACTGGAAGCGATCGCCGCCAATGTCGCCTTCGACGCGGAAGCCGCGGAAGCTGGTGGATACATCGGAAACCGGACCGCTGTCCTGCGCGGAGGCGGCCTGCGAGACGAGCGCCGTAGCGAGCGTCGCTGCGGCCATGGCGAGAGAAAGTTTATGCATGTGAGGCTCCTAAGCTTTTACACGAACAGCCGCATAACTTGGAGGGTAAAGGGCGGTTCCACTTTCGTCTGACCGGAAAGCGACAAGCTCAGATCACCGTTGCAGATCGGCAACAGCCGCTGTTGGCCGACTATGTCCATGATCGACCAATAAAAAAGGCCGCGACGCTCGATGAGCGCGCGGCCTTCCTCGAACCAGCCGGCCGAGCATAAGCTCGGCCGTAGCCGATTACATCGCGTTGGTGGTGTTCGCGACGTTGCTGTCGGTCGCAGCAGCATTGTCGAGCGCAGCAGCCGAATTGTCGGTTGCATTCGCCGTCGCAGCGTTAACGTCGGCGATCGCGTCGTTGGCGGCAGCGTTGAGGTCAGCCGAGGTGTCTGCGTTGTTCGCAGCGGACTCGTCCGACTTGTGGCAGGCGGCGACGCCGAGCGCGAGCGCGGCGATGATCGGCAGCGCGACAATCTTCTTCATATGCATCTCTTCCCTGATGAGGAACTTTGGTATGGCTTACCGGGTATGGGGCAAGCCCCCCAAGCCGGGTAAAGACCTAGCGTTTCTCGCTCGCGCTGGCAATGCCAAGTGTAAGACTTGCCTACTTCGGACCTACTTCGGTGTGGTCGCCGACGCGGCGGGGGCGGGGTCGTTCGGGTGGCTCGCCTTCGGTTGGTCGGGTGCCAATGTCGGTTCGGGCGACGGCGTCGTGGCGGCACCATTGTCCGACCCAAGCTCGCCGAGCGCCGCGTTCAACTGCGCATCGTCGCCCGACGCGCCTGCGCCGTCGGTGCCGTCGTCGCGATCCTCGATCAACGCCTGGCGCCGCTGCAGATAGGCGGAACGCGTCACGGCATAGCTGTCCGCGCTCGACTCCAGGAGCGAATCTGCGCCCGAGTCGATCAGGTTGGCGCGCGCATCGACGAACTCAAAGACGGTAAGCCCCGCCGCCGGCCAGAAGCTGAGTTCCTTGCGGATCACGATGCGATACGGATCGACCCACTGCGAGGCGAGCGTGCCGATGCCGTCGCGGATCGTCGATGGACCATAGAGCGGCAGAACGAGATAGCTGCTCTTCTTGGCGCCCCATACCGCGAAGGTTTGCCCGAGGTCTTCGGGAGTCGGCTTGTAGCCGTTGCGACCGGCGACATCCATGAAGCCGCCGATGCCGATCGTGGTGTTGATCACGAACCGCCCCATTGAGTTGAGCGCGCGTTTGGGCTTGGCTTGGAGCAAGGAGTTGATGAACGAGAACGGCTCTGACACGTTCTCGAGCATGTTCGACAGGCCATGGCGCAATACGTGCGGCATCACCGAGATATAGCCCTTGGCCACGGGCCGCATGATCGCGTGATCGAGCTTCTCGTCGACGTTCCAGATCTTGCGGTTGATGCCTTCATAAGGATCGCCGGGGGTCTTCGGCCCGGTGGTGGCGCAGCCCGCCAGAAGCGCCAGAAGTGGCAGACAATGTAGTGCGCGCATCCGCCCGTAATCCCCATCGCAATGCGGCGGTGTAACAAATCCGCCCGGGAAAGGTTGCGTTGCCATGCAGGTCCCGACGGCACAAGCCGATTGACGGATATAAAGATATCCTTATATCGTTATGCGATGCAGGCCGCTCTCGCCATCTTCCGCGCTCTTGCCGATCCGACACGGTTGCGGATCGTGGCGTTGCTGCGCGCGATGGAGCTTTCGGTCGGCGAACTGGCGCAAGTGCTCGGGCAGAGCCAGCCACGCGTGTCGCGACACGTCAAGATCCTCGTCGACGCGGGGCTTGCCGAACGCCGCCGCGAGGGCAGTTGGGTCTTTCTCGCGCTTGGCGATGCGGAGCGGGTCGATCCCATATTCGTCGCGCTCGCGGCCTGGCACGATAGGGTCGATGCCACCAATGGCGACCTCATGCGGCTCGATGCGGTCCGCGCCGAGCGATCTGTGGCGGCCGAGCGGTATTTTGCAAGCCACGCCGCCGAATGGGATGCGATCCGCTCGCTATACGTCGCCGAGACCGAGGTCGAGGCGGCAATCGGGCGCGTTCTGGGCGAGGCGCCGATCGGGCGGCTTGTCGACATCGGTACGGGCACCGGCCGTATGCTGGAATTGCTGGGCCCGCGTGCGGACAGTGTGATCGGCATCGATCGCAGTCCCGAAATGCTGCGCTTTGCGCGCTCCAAATTGGCGGCGGCAGAGGGATCCGACGTGCCGCCGGCACGCGCCGAACTGCGCCAGGGTGACATGTATGCATTGCCGCTCGCCGATCGATCCGCCGATCTGGTCGTGCTCCACCAGGTGCTCCATTATGCGCAGCAACCGGGATCCGCGATCGCCGAGGCCGCCCGCCTCCTGGCGTCCGGCGGTCGGCTGTTGATCGTGGACTTCGCTTCGCACGATCGCGAGGAATTGCGCGACCAAGCAGCGCACGCGCGGCTTGGCTTCTCGGACCAGCAGATCGCCGACTGGTACGGCGCGGCGGGGCTGGTGGCACAACCGGCCGCCGCCTTGGACGGCGATGAATTGACTGTGAAACTGTGGCTGGGCGCGCGTCCGGTCGAAGCTGTTCGGAGGGTTGCTTGATGCCGACGCCCACATTGGGGGATCTTGAGGAGGCACGCCGCGCGCTCGACGCGCCGCTCTATGCCGACCTGGCGGGCGATGCGGCGGTGTCGTTCGAATTCTTCCCGCCCAAGAGCGAAAAGATGGAAGAGCAGCTGTGGTCGGCGATCGAGATGCTGACGCCGCTCGATCCGCGCTTCGTCGCGGTGACCTACGGCGCCGGCGGCACGACGCGCGAGCGGACCCATGCGACGGTCGCGCGGATCGCCAGCGAGACGACGATCCCGGCCGCCGCGCACCTGACCTGTGTCGATGCCTCGCGCGACGAGGTCGACGAGATCGCGCGCGCCTATTGGGACGCCGGCGTTCGCCACATCGTTGCGCTGCGCGGCGATCCCTCGACCCCGGGGGCAAAGTTCGCGGCGCACGCCCAAGGCTATCGAAATGCCGCCGACCTCGTTGCGGGTCTGAAGCGGATCGCGCCGTTCGAGATCTCGGTCGCCGCCTATCCGGAATGCCACCCGGATTCAGCGAGCGTCGAGGCCGATCTCGATAATCTCAAGGCCAAGGTCGATGCCGGCGCGACGCGCGCGACGACCCAATTCTTCTTCGAGCCCGAATGCTTCTTTCGTTTCCGCGATCGCGTCGCGGCGGCTGGCATGGACATCGAGATCCTGCCCGGGATCATGCCGGTCACCAACTTCGCCGCGATCAACCGTATGGCCGTGATGAACGGGACGGCAGTGCCGACGTGGCTGGGCCGCCTGTTCGAAGGGCTCGACGAACTGCCCGGCGCGCGCCAATTGGTCGCCGCGACGATCGCTGCCGAGCTCTGCCGCAAGCTGTATGCGGGCGGGGTACGTCACTTCCATTTCTACACGCTCAACCGCGCCGAACTGTCCTACGCGATCTGCCATTTGCTCGGCGTGCGCGCGAAGGCGCCGGTGCTGGAGGCGGCGGCGTGAGCCGTTCTTCTCATCGTTCCCCGGCGCAGGCCGGGGCCCAGGCCGGCCGTCTCTCGTGCACGCCGCGCCTGCCACAAGCTGGGGCCTGGACCCCGGCTTTCGCCGGGGAACCTATCGCGTGACCATCAAAGCCGACATCTTCCGCGCCGAGGCTGGCAAGCGCATCCTGATCACCGACGGCGCGTTCGGGACAATGATCCAGAATTACGGCCTCGACGAGGCTGCCTATCGCGGTTCGTACGACACCGGCTTCGACCAGAAGGGCAATAACGACCTGCTGGTGCTGACCCGGCCCGATGTCATCGACGAGATCACGCGGCAATATCTCAAGGCGGGATCGGACATTGCGTCCACCAACACCTTCAACGCCAACCGGATCAGCCAGGCCGACTATGGCGCCGAGCATCTGGTCCGCGAGATGAACCTCGCCGCCGCCGGCATCGCCCGCAAGGCCGCCGATGAGGCCGAGGCCGCCGACGGCCGCCCGCGCTTCGTTGCGGGTGCGGTCGGGCCGACCAACAAGACGCTGTCGCTATCGCCCGACGTCAACGATCCGGGCTTCCGCGCGATCGATTTCGACACGCTCAAGGACGTCTATCGCGAGCAGATCGACGCGCTGCTCGAAGGCGGCTGCGACTTCATCCTGATCGAGACGATCTTCGACACCTTGAACGCCAAGGCCGGCATCATGGCGGTGATCGAGGCAGGCGACGCGCGCGGCGAGCCGATCCCGCTGATGATCTCGATGACGATCACCGACATGTCGGGTCGCAACCTGTCGGGCCATTCGGTCGAGGCGTTCTGGGCGGCGATCCGCCACGCCAAGCCGCTGACCGTCGGGCTCAACTGCTCGTTCGGCGCGCCGCAGCTCCGGCCGCATGTCGCCTCGCTGTCGGCGCTCGCGGACACGTTGGTGATGGTCTACCCCAATGCCGGGCTCCCCAATGATCTCGGCGAATATGACGAGCAGCCGCACACCACTGGTGGCTTCATCGCCGAATGGGCGGCGACCGGGCTCATCAACGTCGTCGGCGGCTGCTGCGGCACGACGCCGGGCCACATCGCGGCGATGGCGCGCGCGGTCGCGGGGCATCCGCCTCGCAGGCCGGCGACGCCGCCGGTGAAGATGATGCTCGCCGGGCTCGAGCCGTTCGTGATTGCCGCCTGAACCTCTGTTCCCCGGCGAAAGCCGGGGTGCAGGCCCCACGCTTACGACTGGACCCCGGCCTTCGCCGGGGAACAAGGAAAAATATGGCCACTGCACCCGATCTCGACACCCCCGACGAGCCCGTCGCCGCGAGCGGCGCGAGCTTCGTCAACATCGGCGAGCGTACCAACGTCACCGGCTCGGCGGCGTTCAAGAAGCTGGTCATGGCGGGCGATTATGTCAGGGCGGTCGAGGTCGCTCGCGCGCAGGTCGACAACGGCGCGCAGATCATCGACGTCAACATGGACGAAGGCTTGCTCGACGCCGAGTTCGCGATGACCACCTTCCTCAAGCTGATCGCCGCCGAGCCCGATATCGCGCGCGTGCCGGTGATGGTCGACAGCTCGAAATGGAGCGTGATCGAGGCGGGGCTGAAATGCGTCTCGGGCAAGCCGATCGTCAATTCGATCAGCATGAAGGAGGGCGAGGAGGCCTTCCTGTTCTACGCGCGCAAGGTGATGGCATACGGCGCCGCCGTCGTCGTGATGGCGTTCGACGAGGCCGGGCAGGCCGACACCAAGGAGCGCAAGATCGAGATCTGCGAGCGCGCCTACAAGCTCCTCATAGGGATCGGCTTCCCCCCCGAGGACATCATCTTCGATCCCAACGTCTTTGCGGTCGCGACCGGGATCGACGAGCATAATAATTACGGCGTCGACTTCATCGAGGCGACGCGCGAGATCCGCAAGCGCTGCCCGCATGTCCACATCTCGGGCGGCCTCTCGAACCTCAGCTTCTCCTTCCGCGGCAACGAGCCGGTGCGCCGCGCGATGCACTCGATCTTCCTCTATCATGCGATCCCGGCGGGGATGGACATGGGGATCGTCAACGCCGGCCAGCTCGACGTCTACGACCAGATCGACCCCGAACTGCGCGAGGCGTGCGAGGACGTCATCCTCAACCGCGATCCGGGGTCGACCGACCGGTTGATCGTGCTCGCCGAAAAATATCGCGGCACCGACGCGGTCGCCGAGAAGGCCGCTGAGGAATGGCGTGGCTGGCCGGTTGCCAAGCGATTGGAACATGCGCTGGTCAAGGGGCTCGACGCCTTCGTGGTCGAGGACACCGAGGAGGCGCGCCAGCTCTTCCCGCGTCCGATCGAGGTGATCGAAGGGCCGCTGATGGACGGCATGAACGTCGTCGGCGACCTGTTCGGTAGCGGGAAAATGTTCCTGCCGCAGGTGGTCAAGTCCGCGCGCGTGATGAAGAAGGCGGTGGCGCATCTGCTGCCGTTCATCGAGGCCGCCAAGGAAGTCGGCGCGCGCCCCAAGGGCCGGATCGTGATGGCGACCGTCAAGGGCGACGTCCACGACATCGGCAAGAACATCGTCGGCGTCGTGCTGGCGTGCAACGGCTACGACATCATCGATCTCGGCGTGATGGTCTCCTGGACCAAGATCCTCGAGGCCGCCAACGGGAATGATGCCGACATGATCGGGCTTTCGGGCCTGATCACGCCCTCGCTCGACGAGATGGTGACGGTCGCCGCCGAAATGCAGCGTGCGGGGATGACGATGCCGCTGCTGATCGGCGGGGCCACGACCTCCAAGGTGCATACCGCGATCCGTATCTCGCCGGCCTACACCGGGCCCGTCGTGCATGTGCTCGACGCCAGCCGCGCGGTCGGTGTCGCCTCGACGCTGATGAGCGACACGCAGCGCGACCCGTTCGTCGAGAAGACCGCCGCCGAATATGAGGCGGTCCGCATCGCCCGCGCCAACAAGGGGCAGAACGACCTTGCCACGCTCGCGGACGCCCGCGCGAACGCATTCGTCGCGGCGCCCGACGGCAAGGCGCCGGCGGCGGCCAAGCCCGGCGTGCATGTCTTCGCTGATTGGGACCTCGCCGATCTGCGCGGCTACATCGACTGGACGCCTTTCTTCCGCGCCTGGGAACTCGCCGGCAATTATCCCGCGATCCTCGACGACGAGATCGTCGGCGAGAGCGCGCGCGCGCTGTGGGCGGACGCGCAGGCGATGCTCGACAAGATCATCACCGAGAAATGGCTGACGGCCAAGGGCGTCGCCGGGCTGTGGCCGTGCCGGCGCGAGGGCGACGACATCGTCGTCCACACCACCGGTCGCGCCGAGACCGACACGATCGCGCCCGGCGCCGCCGCAGCGCTCGCCGCCGCGCACGTGCTCCCCGAGCATGAGGTCCGCCTCTCGATGCTGCGCCAGCAGATCAAGAAGCGCGAAGGCCGGCCCAACATGTGCCTTGCCGACTTCATCATGCCCGAGGGCGACTGGATCGGCGGCTTCGCGGTCACCGCGGGCCACGGCATCGACGAACGCTCCGCTGCCTTCCGCGCCGCGCATGACGATTATTCGGACATCATGCTCAAGGCGCTCGCCGACCGTCTTGCCGAAGCCTTCGCCGAAGCGCTCCACGCGCATGTCCGCGCCGATCTGTGGGGCTATGCGCCGGGCGAGCAGCTCACCAACGAGGCGCTGGTCCGCGAGCAGTATCGCGGCATCCGTCCGGCGCCGGGCTACCCGGCATGCCCCGACCACAGCCTCAAACCGGCCCTGTTCGATCTGCTCCGCGCCACCGACGCCACCGGCATCACGCTGACCGACAGCTATGCGATGCTGCCCACCGCGGCGGTCTCGGGCTTCTATTTCGGCCATGCCGACAGCCAATATTTCGGCGTCGCGCGCGTCGGCCGCGACCAGCTCGAGGACTATGCCGTGCGCCGCGACGTCGATCTCGACACCGCCGAGCGCTGGCTGCGTCCCAATCTGGACTAAGCCTGCAACCGCAAGGGATTGAGCCCGCCGACCGGGCATGGCAGCGTCGCCGTGCCCGATCGGAGTGTCCCATGAAGCAGCTGCTGTTCCCCGTCGTCCTTCTCGGCCTCGCCACCGCCGCGCAGGCGCAGGTCGCGCAGCCCTTCCTGGTGCAGGAGACGGGCAAGGGCTTCTATCGGCTCGACGACGCGGTGCGCTCGGTGAACGGCGGCGATGCGACGATCATCGTCGCCCCCGGCACCTATCGCGACTGCGCGGTGGTCGCACAGGGTCGCGTCGCCTTCCGCGCCAAGGTCTCGGGCAGCGCGATCTTCGACGGCGGCATCTGCGAGGGCAAGGCCACCCTGGTGCTCCGCGGCAGCGACGCGATGGTCGACGGGCTGGTCTTCCAGAACGACCATGTCAGCGACGGCAATGGCGCCGGAATCCGCATCGAGCATGGCGGGCTGACCGTCATGAACGCCACCTTCCGCAACGCCGACGAAGGCATCCTCTCGGCCGACGACCTGGCGAGCACGATCCGCGTCGATCGCTCGACCTTCTCGGGGCTGGGCAGCTGCGCGGTCGCCTCGGGCTGCGCGCACGGCCTCTATATCGGCCATTACGGCAAGCTCTTCGTCACCCGCTCGCGCTTCGATCGCGGGCGCGGCGGCCATTATCTCAAGTCGCGGTCGCCGGTGGTCTCGATCACCGACAACAGCTTCGACGACGCCCAAGGTCATCAGAGCAACTATATCATCGATCTGCCCTCGGGCGCGACGGGGCTGATCGCGCGCAATGTGATGGTGCAGGGCGCGAGCAAGGAAAATCATTCGGGCTACATTATCGTGGCCGCCGAACAGCGCGAGAACAGTTCGGCGGGCCTCACCATCACGGGCAATACCGCGACGCTGGCGCCGGGCGCCGACTATCACACCGCCTTCGTGATCGACTTCAGCCACGAGCCGCTCAAGATCAGCGGCAATGTGCTGGGCCACGGCGTCACCCCGTTCGAGACGCGCTGAGCCGAACCGCTGTCATCTTGGCGGCACGTCGCTATATCGCGGCGCGAACGCGGGAGTGACGAGATGGTGAGAGTGGCGATGCGGATGCTCCTGGCGATGACTGCGGCGCTGGCCGGCATGGCGATGCCGGCCTTGGCGCAGCCGATCCCCGGCGGCAGCGGCCCGCATATCGCGACCTCGCTTGTCCCCGAAAGCCTGACCCCGGCTGCCGGCACGCGGACCACGATCGCGATTGCGATGGCGCCCCAGCCGGGCTGGCACGGCTATTGGCAGACCCCCGGCGACAGCGGCTTCCCGATAAAGATCGACTGGACGCTGCCCAAAAGCGCGAAGGCCGGCGATCCGGCCTATCCGGTGCCGACAACGCTGGTGATCGCCGGGCTGATGAACCATGTCTATGAGAAGCCCTACGCCTTGCTCGTCCCCGTCGACGTGCCGGCGGGGCTGGCAAAGGGGACGGCGCTGCCGGTCTCGGCCAAGCTCGACTATCTGGTCTGCACGACGAGCATCTGCGTGCCCGAGACGGCGACCGTCTCGACGTCGCTGACCGTTGGCGACGGAGCGGCCGATCCAGCGGCTACCGCTGAGTTCGCTGCGTGGCGCAAGGCCTTGCCGCGCCCGCTCGGATCGCCCGCCCGGTTCGCGACGGTGGGTGGCCAGTTCCGACTCGCTGTGCCGCTACCGGCGTCGGTCGCGCTCGACCACCCCCACCTGTTCGCCGCAACCGATGGCGCGCTCGCCTACGCCGCACCGCAGACCTTTTCGCGCGACGGCGATACCCTCGTGATCGAGACCGCGGCCGGCCCGTCTGCACCCAAGCGGTTCGACGGCGTACTCGCGCTGGGCGGCGGCACGGGGCTGTCCTTCTCCGCCGCGCCCGGTGCGGTGCCTGCGGCCGGTGCGCCGATCGGCGATACGGCGATCACGCCGGCCAAGCACGGCACGCTCGTGCTGACGCTGATTGCCTTCGCCGGCGCCGTGCTGGGCGGCCTCATCCTCAACGTCATGCCCTGCGTCTTCCCGATCCTCAGCCTCAAGGCACTCAGCCTCGCCAAGGGCGGCGGCGACGAGCGCGAGGTGCGGCGCGAGGCGTTGGCCTATGCGGCGGGCGTGATCGCCGTCTGCATGGCGCTCGGCGGTCTTATCCTCGCGGCGCGCGCGGGTGGCGCGCAGATCGGCTGGGCGTTCCAGCTGCAGGATCCGGGGATCATCTTCCTGCTCGTGCTGCTGACCAGCGCGATCGGCTTCAACTTGGCCGGCCTGTTCGAACTCGGCGCGGTGTCGGCGGGCTCGGGGCTCGCCGCCAAGCGCGGCGCGGCCGGCGCCTTCTGGACCGGGGCCCTGGCCGCGTTCGTTGCAACGCCCTGCACGGGTCCGTTCATGGCCGCCGCGCTGGGAGCCGCGCTCGTGCTGCCGGTGGCCGCCGCGCTGCTGGTGTTCGCGGGGCTGGGGCTGGGGTTGGCGATCCCCTTCCTGTTGCTCGGCTACATCCCGGCGCTGCGACGCGTGCTGCCCAAGCCCGGCGCATGGATGGAGACGATGCGGCACATCCTTGCCGTGCCGATGTTCCTGACCGCGCTCGGGCTGTGCTGGGTGCTCGGCAGCCAGACGACGGCGGACGGCGTGGTGCTGGCGCTGGCGGCGGCGATGCTGCTCGCCTTCGGGCTGTGGTGGACCGGGCGGCGTCAGCGCGGCTTCAAGGCGCTTGCTTGGACGCCGGCCGCCGCCGCGGTCCTGCTCGCGATCGCGGCGGGCGCGACGCTCCTGCCCAAGCATCAGGATAGGGCGAAGGACGCGGCGATAGCCGGTGCCTCGGTCCCGTTCGACGCGGCCAAGCTGGCGGCGTTGCGCGCGGCAAACAAGCCGGTGTTCCTCTACTTCACCGCCGACTGGTGCCTGTCGTGCAAGGTCAACGAGAAGGTCGCGATCGAGCGCGCCGAGACGCAGTCGGCGTTCGCGCGCGCCGGCGTCACGACGATGGTCGGCGACTGGACCGACGGCGACGCGGCGATCGGCAAGTTTCTCGACGCGCACGGACGCTCGGGCGTGCCCCTCTATCTCTGGTACGCGCCGGGCAAGGACGCGCAGACCTTGCCGCAGATCCTGACGCCGGGATTGCTGGCGGGGTTGGCGAAAATGCCCAATCCGTAACCCGTTCGTCCTGAGCGAAGTCGAAGGACAGGCCACGGACACCACCCCGGCTCGCACTGAGCGAAGTCGAAGTGCGGCCACGGTCATCGCGTGGCCTTCGACTGCGCTCAGGCCGAACGGAAGTGCGCGCGGGGAGCGCGTACGTCGACTTCGCTCAGTACGAACGGGACGGGGTAGGCGGAGTCACTTCCGAACCCACACCCGCTGCCCGCCGATCCATGTCTCCTGCACCTGGATCGACCGGATCGCCTGGGGGTCGGCGGTGGTCAGCGGATCGCGGTCGACCAGAACGAAGTCGGCGAGCTTGCCGGGCTCGAGCGATCCGATCCGGTCCTCCGCCTCCGCCGCATAGGCAGCGCCCGTGGTGAAGGCGGCCAGTGCCTGCGGCATCGTGATCCGCTCGCTTGGATGCCAGCCGCCAGCGGGTTCGCCATGCGCGTCCTCGCGACTGACCGCAGCGGCCAGACCAGGGAAGGGATTCGGACTCTCGACCGGATAATCCGATCCGAACGCCAGCGGGACATGCTCGGCAAGCATCGTGTTCCAGGCATAGGCGCCCTTCAGTCGATCGGGTCCGAGCCGCGCTTCCGCCATCCGCCAGTCGCTGCTCTGGTGCGTCGGCTGCATCGAGGCGACGATGCCATGCTGTGCGAAGCGCGGCAGGTCGGTCGGCGAGACGATCTGGGCGTGCTCGACCCGCCAGCGGCGGTCGCCCTTATAGGTCTCGGCGAGCTCGTCGATCGCGTCGAGCACCTGCGCATTGGCGGCGTCGCCGATCGCATGAACCGCGACCTGGAAATTGTCCATCGCGGCGCGGCTCATGAGGTTTTTCAGGCGCGTGTCGTCGAGCAGCGAGGTGCCGCGGGTCGAGGGCATGTCGGCATAGGGTTGTTTGAGCCACGCCCCGCGCGAGCCGAGTGCGCCATCCGCGAAGAGTTTCACGCCGACCATGCGCAAATGGCTGTCGTAGAGCCAGGGTGTCGGCCCGGTGCCCGCGACCGACAAAGCGGTCTCGACGCCATGGCCATAGCTGACGATGCGGATCCGCAACGCCTTCGCGTCGCCGGCCCGCCGCCAGACATTCCAGTCGTCGGGCATGGTGTCCATATCGCACGTCGCGGTGATGCCGACCGACAACAGCGCCTCCTGCGCCTTGCGGAACGCGTCGTCGCGGTCGAGCGGCGCGGGTTGCGGTACGACCTTTCGGATCAGCGCCATTGCCCCGTCGACGAACACGCCGGTCGGGCGGCCGTGCGGGTCGCGCTCGATATGGCCGCCCGGTACATCCTTGGTGGAGGCCGAAATCCCCGCCGCCGCCATCGCCGCCGAATTGGCGACCAGCGCGTGACCATCGACCCGTTCGAGCACGACCGGCCGATCGCGTACCGCCGTGTCGATGTCGGCGGCCGTCGGGAAGCGGCCGAGGTGCCAGCTCTCCTGGTTCCAGCCGAAGCCTTCGACCCACGCCGGATTGGGATGGCTCGCGGCATAGGCGGCGACCTTGGTTTGCGCGTCGGCGAGGCTGGTGGTGGCGCTGAGATCGACATGGGTAAGCGCGAAGCCCAGATCCATGATGTGGCCATGCGCGTCGATCAGGCCTGGGAGCAGCGTGCGGCCGTGACCGTCGAGCTTGAAATCGAGCCATTCGGGCCGCGTGTCGCCGGCCTGCAGCAGCCGGGCGACCTTGCCGTCCTTGCCGATAAGCAGCCCGTTGAAATGCGCAACCTGACCGTCCCTGCCGATCGTATAGCCGTTGACGTCATCGAGCAGGCCGCCCTCGGTCGGGGGCGCGGCGGCATATTTAGGCGCCTTCTTCGCGGCGGCGGGGGCAACGAGGAGCGCGAGCGCGATCAGGGTGAGGGGGGCAAGGCGGCCGACGCGCATATTCAAACTCCGTTCGTCCTGAGCGAAGTCGAAGGACGTGTTGCAGGCGGGGCGTGTGAAACCCGTACTTCGACTTCGCTCAGTACGAACGGGAAGGGGGGACGCCTATGGGGGCGAGACGTCATCGCTTGGGCAACCGCCGCACCAGCGCCGACGTGTCCTGCCGCCCGCCGTGCATCGCCTGGACGTCGGCGAAGAACTGGTCGACGAGCGCGGTGACCGGCAGCGCCGCACCATTGGCGCGGGCCTCATCGATCGCCAGCCCCAGATCCTTGCGCATCCAGTCTACCGCGAAGCCGAAGTCGAACTCGTCCTTGGCCATCGTCGCCCAGCGGTTGGTCAGCTGCCAGCTGCCCGCGGCCCCGCCCGAGATCACTTCGAAGGTGCGATCGAGATCGAGACCCGCGTTCTGCGCGAAACGCAGCGCCTCGGCGATACCCTGCGCTGTCGCGGCGAGCGCGATCTGGTTGACCATCTTGGCGGTCTGCCCGCTGCCCGATCCGCCGATGTGGACGATGCGCAGCGCATAGGCCTGCATCAGCGGCGCGGCTATTTCGAAGGCGGGCTTGGGGCCGCCGCACATCAGTGAGAGCCGTCCCGCCTCGGCGCCGGCCTGCGCGCCCGTCACCGGCGCGTCGAGCACGCGCAGTCCGCGATCCTTGCCCTCGACGCCGAGCTGGCGTGCAAGGCGGGCAGATACCGTGCTGTGGTCGACGAACAGGCTGCCCGGTCGCATCGTGCGGAACGCGCCCCGCGCGCCCAGCGTCACGTCAGCCAGATCATCGTCCGTGCCGACGCTCGAGAACACCGCGTCCGCACCCTCGGCGGCGTCTGCTGCGCTTGCGGCCAGCCGGCCACCATTCGCGGCCACCCAGGCCTCCGCCTTGGCGGCACTGCGATTATAGACGGCGAGATCGTGACCTGCGGCCGCGAGATGGCGGGCCATCGGCGCGCCCATCGTGCCGAGACCGAGATATGCGAGTTTCGCCATGGGCGCGGGCCATAACCCACCTTTCTTGCGGCCGCCAGATGGTCTAGGGCCGCGCGATCATGGCTACCCTCGAAACAATCGCCCGTCGCCCATGGGATCACCCCGTCGTCAGTCTCAACGATGTCCGCATGGCACACCAGCGCATCGCGCCGAGCATCGTGCGGACCCCGACGCTGCACTCGATCACGCTGTCGAAGCTGACCGGCGCGAACATCTGGCTCAAATTCGAGAATCTGCAGTTCACGGCCGCCTATAAGGAGCGCGGCGCGCTCAACAAGCTGTCGCAGCTGACCCCTGAGGAGAAGGCGCGGGGCGTGATCGCGGCGTCGGCGGGCAATCATGCGCAGGGGCTCGCCTATCATGGCGCGCGACTGGGTATCCCGGTGACGATCGTGATGCCGATCCCCACGCCGACGGTGAAGGTCCAGCAGACCGAGGGCCATGGCGCCGAGGTAATCCTGTTCGGCGAGCGTTTCGATGACGCGCAGGCGCACGCGCTCGAGATCGCGGCGACGCGCGGGCTGGTCTTCGTCCACCCGTTCGACGATCCGGCGATCATCGCGGGGCAGGGCACCGTCGCGCTCGAAATGCTCGAGGACGTGCCGCAGATCGACACGCTGGTGATCCCGATCGGCGGCGGCGGGCTGATCTCGGGCTGCGCGACCGCGGCGCGGGGCCTGCGTCCCGAGATCGACGTCGTCGGCGTCCAGGCCGAACTCTATCCCTCGATGTACGGCTTCCTCAACGGCGTCGAACTGCCGTGCGAAGGCGATACGCTCGCCGAGGGCATCGCGGTGAAGCATCCCGGCAAGATCACGCGCGAACTGGTGCGCGCGCTGATCGAGGATATCGTATTGGTGTCCGAGCGCGATCTCGAGAAATCGGTCGCCTTGCTGCTGCAGATCGAGAAGACGGTCGTCGAAGGCGCCGGCGCCGCGGGTCTTGCGGCCCTGCTCGCGCATCCGCAGCGGTTCGCCGGTCGCAATGTCGGCATCGTGCTGTGCGGCGGCAATATCGACACGCGGCTACTTGCCAATGTCCTGTTGCGCGACTTGGCGCGCTCTGGGCGTCTGGCGCGACTGCGGATCCGGTTGCAGGATCGCCCGGGCGCGCTGTTCAACGTCGCGCGGGTGTTCGACGAGCAGAAGGTCAACATCATCGAAATCTATCACCAGCGGGTATTCACCACGCTGCCCGCCAAGGGCTTGATCACCGACATCGAGTGCGAGACCCGCGACGCCGCGCATCTCGACCGGCTGATGGCCGCGCTCGACGCCGCGGGCTATGAAGCGAGCCGCGTGGAACTCGCCTGAGCCCGTTGATCGCTTCGTTCGGATCATAGGCCGAGGAAGCGTTCCGAGCGCCGCAGTTGATGACATGCCCGTCGATTGCGGTCGGAAGGAACGATCGCGGGCGCGGTTGCGGGCCTGGTCAGCGCCGACTTATCCACAGCCCGGCCACGCCGGATATAGCGATCCGTCGCGAAATGGGTCGTTAAGCTTCTTTTAACGGATCCCGCTCTTTCGCCCGCGCAACTCTTCGCTCATAAAGAAGTTGGCAACCATATTGGGCACGAGAGGACGGCAAAGCCGGTGACTGCACCCTTCCGTTTTCCGCGATTCTTCGTGACCACGCCGAGCCCGTGCCCGTATCTCCCGGGCAAGACCGAGCGCAAAGTGTTCACCGAACTTTCCGGCCCGCATGCCGGCGAACTCAACGACGCGCTGGGGCGGATCGGCTTTCGCCGCTCGCAGTCGGTCGCTTATCGTCCCAGCTGCCAGGGCTGCTCGG
Source organism: uncultured Sphingomonas sp. (assembly GCF_937859915.1). Classification (GTDB taxonomy): domain Bacteria; phylum Pseudomonadota; class Alphaproteobacteria; order Sphingomonadales; family Sphingomonadaceae; genus Solisphingomonas. The sequence continues at coordinate 17,008 of NZ_CALMAW010000073.1, forward strand.
CCTGCGTATCGATCCGGGTCGTCGCCGAGGCGTTCACGCCGAGCGCGACGCAGCGGCGGACGCTGCGTCGCCACGATGATCTCGAGGTCAGCGCCTGCAAGCCGTGGACGACCGACGAGCAGTTCCAGTTGCTGCGGCGCTATCTGTCGGCGCGCCATCCCGGCGGCGGCATGGCCGACATGGACGAGTTCGATTTCGCCGACATGGTCGAACAGACTCCGGTGAAAAGCTTCATCATCGAATATCGCGAACCGTCGGCAAACGGCCGCCCGGGCAAGCTGGTCGCGGCCTGTCTCACCGATCAGCAGGGCGACGGCCTGTCGATGATCTACAGCTTCTTCGATCCCGATCATTCCGAACGCGAGGGGCTGGGGACCTTCGTGATCCTCGACCATATTCGGCGCGCGGCGGAGGCCAAGCTAGCTTATGTCTATCTTGGCTATTGGGTCGATGGCTCCGCGCGGATGCAGTATAAGACCCGCTTCCGACCCGTCGAGCGGCTCACCGCGGCGGGCTGGCAGCGCTTCGATCCGCCCGAATTGAAGCCGATGCCGGCCGAGCGCGCGCCGCTGCCGTCGAAGGAGCGTCCGATCGCCTGATTGCCTCTTGTGCGGCGCAAAAAAGCCCGTCAGTCTGTCGCTCGATCGATAGGATGGATCGGAGGATAATGCACGGCAAGGCGTTCGACGAGGTGTGGGGCGAGGGCGGCGCGGACGTGCCGCGCGAGGGCTTCGAGGCGCTGGCGCGCTGGATCTCGGACACGCCCGCCCATGAGCTCGATCGCCGCCAGCAGGCCGCCGAGGCTGCGTTTCGCCAGCTCGGCATCACCTTCGCGGTCTATGGTGAGGACGAGGCGGCCGAGCGCATCATCCCGTTCGATATCGTCCCGCGCATCTTTTCAGCTTCGGAGTGGAGCGGGCTCAAGGCCGGGCTCGAACAGCGGGTCGAGGCGATCAATGCGTTCCTGGCCGACGTCTACGGCCCGCGCAAGATTCTGGCAGACGGCATCATCCCGGCCGAGCTGGTACTGACCAACGCGCAATTCCGGCCCCAGGTCGCCGGTGTCCGGCCCCCGCACGATGTCTATGCGCATATTTGCGGCATCGACATGGTGCGCACCGGTCCAACCGACTTCTTCGTGCTGGAGGACAATGCGCGCACCCCCTCGGGCGTCTCCTACATGCTGGAGAATCGCGAGGCGATGATCCGGCTGTGCCCGGAGATTTTCGAGATGTTCGCGGTCGAGCCGGTCGACGATTATACCGATCTGCTGCTCCAGACGCTGCGCTCGGTAGCGCCGCACGGGCGTGGCCAGGAGCCGGTATGCGTGCTGCTCACGCCCGGCCATTATAATTCCGCCTTCTACGAGCATAGCTTCCTCGCCGACGCGATGGGGATCGAACTGGTCGAAGCGGCCGATCTCGAGGTCGACGACGACATCGTCTGGATGCGCACGATCGACGGCCGCGTCCGCGTCGACGTGATCTACCGACGGCTCGACGACGATTATATCGATCCACTGGTGTTCCGGCGCGATTCGATGCTCGGCGTACCCGGGCTGATGGCCGCCTATCTCGCGGGCAATGTCACGCTCACCAATGCGCCCGGCACCGGCATTGCCGACGACAAGGCGATCTACAGCTATATGCCCGAGATCGTTCGTTATTATACCGGCAGCGACGCCAAGCTGCCCAATGTCGAGACGTTCAGGTGCCGCGAGGCCGCGCCGCTTCAGTACACGCTCGACAATCTCGACAAGCTCGTGGTCAAGCTGGTCGACGGATCGGGCGGCTATGGCATGTTGGTCGGCCCGACCGCATCGAAAGGGGAGGTCGAGCGCTTTCGCGCCGCGCTGATCGCAGAACCGCACCGCTATATCGCGCAGCCGACGCTGGCGCTGTCGACCGTGCCGACATTGGTCGACCAGGGCGTCGCCCCCCGCCATGTCGACTTCCGCCCCTTCTGCCTGTCGGGCGCCAACGGTGTGAAGATCGTGCCTGGCGGCCTGACCCGTGTCGCGCTCCGCGAAGGGTCGCTGGTGGTCAATTCGAGCCAGGGCGGCGGCACCAAGGACAGCCTTATCCTTGCGGATCGTCCACGCCGCCGCGCCAACACCACGCCCTCGATGCGCAGCGGAGCCGACTGATGCTGTCCCGCACTGCTGCTTCGCTATATTGGCTCGGCCGCTATATCGAACGCGCTGAATTCACCGCGCGGCTGATCGAGGCCACCATGCGCCTCGACCTTCTGTCCGCGCGCCCGGCGGGCGAGGGCGCCTGGGAAAGCGCGCTCGCCGTCTCGACCGCCGAGGAAGGCTTCTGGTTCACCGGCGAGCCGGTCACGCCCGAGGCGGTGACGCGCTTCCTTGCGCTGTCGCTCGACAATGGCAATTCGATCCGCTCCTGTCTCGACGCGGCGCGCAATAACGCCAAGTCGGTGCGCACCGCACTGACCCGCGAGGCGTGGGAGGCGATCAACCGCGCGTGGCTCGGCGTGCGCGATTGCAAGGCGGCGGGCGGCACCGCCGCGGCGCTGGCGATGGTCGACAAGCTCAAGGCCGAGGCACGCGGCTTCGAGGGCGCGCTGCACCGGATGCTGCGCAACGAGGCGAGTTTCTTCGTCCGGCTCGGCTCGGCGATCGAACGGGCGGACAACACCGCGCGGCTGATCGACGTCAAATATCATCTGCTGCTGCCCGAGGGGGAGAAGGTCGGCGGCGCTATTGATCGCGATCAGTGGACGACGATCCTTCACACCGTCTCGGCCGTCACCGCATACCGTTGGCTCTACCGCGAGGGCTTGCGACCGGGCCGGGTCGTCGACCTGCTCGTTCTGCGCCCCGAGATGCCGCGCTCGATCGCGGCGTCCGCCGAGGAAGTCGTCCAGATGCTGACCGCGATCGGCCGCCGGCTCGGCCGCCAGGGCGAGGCCGACCGCATGGCGCGGGTGCGCCAGCAGATGCTCGGGCGGTCGACAGTCAACGGCATCATCGCCGGCGGACTGCACGAATATCTGAGAGGCTTTATCGCCGAGAATGCCCGGCTCGACCAAGCGATCTCGCAGCAGTTCCGGTTCGCCTGATGCGTATCCCGCTATTCCCTTGTCGATCCTCTGCCACCGCAGGCGGCCGGCATCATGTGCCTGTTCGGGAGCTCGACGTCTGATGCGGCTCTTCATCGAACATCGCACGCAATATCGCTTCTCGCGCCCCGCGAGCCGGCTGGTCCAGCTGTTGCGGATGACGCCACCCAGCTTCGAAGGACAGGCGATCGTCGACTGGCATGTCGAGGTCGATTGCGACGCGCGGATCCGCCGCAGCCGCGACGGCTATGGCAACGAGATCAGCATGTTGTATGTCGACGGCCCGATCGACCGGATCGCGCTGTCGGTCGGCGGCGAGGTGCTGACCGAGGACAAGGCCGGCATGGTCGTCGGCGCACCCGAGCCGCTGCCGCTCGAGCTGTTCCTGCGCCAAACCGCGCAGACCAAGCCCGATGGCGCGATCCGGAGCTTTGCGCACGACGTGGCGGAGGGATCCGCCGATCCGTTGTCCCGGCTCCATGCGCTGTGCGGGGGGATCAACCGCCACATCCGCTTCGATACGGGCGACGGCAATCCCGATCGCGACGCCGGCGTCGCCTTCGCCGAAGGACATGGCGTGTGCCAGGACCATGCCCACATCTTCATCGCCGCTGCCCGCATATTGGGGCATCCGGCGCGCTACGTGTCCGGGCATCTGTGGCGTACCGACGGCCAGACCGTGCAGCCGGCGGCGCATGCCTGGGCCGAGGCGCATATCGAGGGCTATGGCTGGATCGGCTTCGATCCCGCCAACGGCATCTCTCCGACCGAAGCCTATGTCCGCGTGGCGGTCGGACTCGATTATCATGATGCGGCGCCAATCGCCGGCGCGCGTACGGGCGGCGGCGCGGAATCGATGGAAGTCGAGGTCGCGGTGGCGCAGGCAGGCCAGACTCAGTAGGGCTTATCCCATGGTAGAAACGACGATGCGGCAGCCGGGCGCGGACACATGACCTATTGCGTGGGCATGCTGGTCGACGCCGGGCTGGTGATGATCGCCGACACGCGCACCAATGCGGGCGTCGACGACATCTCGGTCTATCGCAAGCTGCACGTCCTCGCCGACGGTCCCGATCGGCTGGTCTATGCCGCCTCCTCGGGCAATCTGTCGATCACGCAGGCGGTGCTCGCGGGCCTTGCCGAGGGGCTGCCGTCCCGCGAGCATGACGGGCCGCTGCGCACCGTCGCCACGATGCCGAGCATGTTCCGGGTCGCGCAGCTGGTCGGCGAGGCCGTGCATGCCTGCCGCGCCGAGGTCGCTGAACTGCTCGAGGCGTCGCAGCTGTCGCCGTCCTGCTCGATGCTGGTCGGCGGGCGCGTCGGCGACGGACCGCTCGCGCTGTACCGGATCTATTCGGAAGGCAATTTCATCGCGTGCATGCGCGAACAGCCCTTCCTTCAGATCGGCGAGACCAAATATGGCAAGCCCATCCTCGATCGCGCGCTGCAGGTCGACACGCCGCTCGAGGAGGTCGTCAAGGTCGGGCTGATCTCGTTCGATTCGACGCTGCGGTCGAACCTTGCGGTCGGACGCGCGCTCGATCTGGTGGTGTTGCCGGGCGATGCCTCGCGCCCGATCGTCCAGCGCAGGATCGGCAGCGACGACGTCTATTTCAACGATCTGTCGGCGCGCTGGTCGCTGATGCTCAACGAGGCGCGCGCGACGATCCCCGATCCGCCGTTCATGCTGGGGTGAGACCGTCCGCATAGCGTTCCCCGGCGGACGCCGGGGCCCAGGCCCATGTCTCCGTTCGAATGCTAACTTCCGCCAAACGCTGCGGACCTGGACCCCGGCTTTCGCCGGGGAACTTAGGCCGCCGCCTTGGCCAATCCCTTTGCCAGCTGCGTCGCCCCGTGCAGTCGCGCCTTCGGGTCGCCCCAGGCGCGCGCGATCACCAGCTTGTCGTCCGGGCGCAGCTTGGCGGTGCCCTTGAGCCGCTCGATATAGCCGAACAGACCCGGGACGTTGGGGAAGCCCCCCTCCGCGAAGGTCACCAGCGCACCCTTGGGCCCGACGTCGAGTTTGGCGACACGCGCCGTGCGGCATTCGAGCTTGATGCCGATGATATCGATCAGATTGCGCGTCTCCTCGGGCAGCTTGCCGAAGCGATCGATCAGCTCGGCGGCGAACGCCTCGATCTCGGCGCGGCTCTCGAGCTCGTTGATGCGGCGATACAGCCCCATGCGCAGGTCAAGATCGGGGACATAGGCCTCGGGAATCAGGATCGGCGCGTCGACATTGATCTGCGGCGAGAAATCGACCTTGGCTTCGGGCACATCCACACCGCCTGCTTTGGCCGCCATGATCGCGTCCTCGAGCATCGACTGGTAGAGTTCGAAGCCCACCTCCTTGATATGCCCCGACTGCTCGTCGCCGACCAGATTGCCGGCGCCGCGGATGTCAAGATCGTGGGATGCGATGTGGAAGCCGGCGCCCAGCGTGTCGAGATTGACCAGCACCTGCAGCCGCTTGTCGGCCGCTTCGGTCATCAGCCGACCGGGCGGGGTGGTGAGATAGGCATAGGCGCGCGCCTTGCCGCGGCCGACTCGCCCGCGCAGCTGGTAGAGCTGCGCGAGGCCGAAGCGATCGGCGCGGTGGACGATCATCGTGTTGGCCGAGGGAATATCGAGACCGCTCTCGACGATCGTGGTCGACAGCAGCACGTCATATTTGCGGTCATAATAGGCCGACATCCGCTCCTCGACCTCGGTCGGCGCCATCTGCCCGTGCGCGGTGACGAAGCTGATCTCGGGCACTTCCTCGCGCAGGAATTTCTCGATATCGGCAAGATCGGCGACGCGCGGGGTAACGAAAAAGCTCTGCCCGCCGCGATAATGTTCGCGCAGCAGCGCCTCGCGCAGCACCACCGGGTCCCACGGCATCACATAGGTGCGGACGGCCAAGCGATCGACCGGCGGCGTCTGGATCACCGACAACTCGCGCAGGCCCGACAGCGCCATCTGCAGCGTGCGCGGGATCGGCGTCGCGGTCAGCGTCAGCACATGGACGTCGGCCTTCATCGCCTTGAGCCGCTCCTTGTGGGTAACGCCGAAGCGCTGCTCCTCGTCGACGATCACCAACCCGAGCCGCTTGAACTCGACCTGCTTGGCAAACACGGCGTGGGTGCCGACGACGATGTCGATCTGGCCGCTCTCAAGCCCCTCGCGCACGCTCTTCGCCTCGCCCGCGGTGACGAGCCGCGACAGCCGACCGATGTTCATCGGGAAGCCGCGGAAGCGCTCGACGAAATTCTGATAATGCTGGCGCGCGAGCAAGGTCGTCGGGCACACCACCGCGACCTGCATCCCCGCCATCGCCGCGACGAAGGCGGCGCGCAGCGCGACTTCGGTCTTGCCGAAGCCGACGTCGCCGCAAACGAGGCGGTCCATCGGCTTGCCCGCGCCAAGATCGTCGAGCACGTCGGCGATCGCGCGTTCCTGGTCCTCGGTCTCCTGGTAGGGGAAGCGGTTGACGAATTCGGGATAGGCGGTGTCGGGTTCGGCGAGCTCGCCGGTGCGCAGCGCCCGCGCCGCCGCAGTCTTCATCAGGTCGCCCGCGATCTCGCGGATGCGCTCCTTCATCCGTGCCTTGCGCGACTGCCAGGCGACGCCGCCGAGCTTGTCGAGCCCGACCTCGCCGTCCGAGCCGTAGCGCGACAGCACGTCGATATTCTCGACCGGCACGAATAGCTTGTCGCCGCCCGCATAGGAAAGCTGGACACAGTCGTGCGGCGCCTTGCCGACCGGGATCGAGGTCAGCCCCTCATAGCGGCCGATGCCGTGATCGGCGTGCACGACCAGATCGCCGGGCGACAGCGTCGCCAGCTCCTGGAGGAAGGCGTCGGTCGATTTCTTGCGGCGCTGGCGGCGGACGAGGCGGTCGCCGAGCATGTCCTGCTCGGTGAGCAGCGCGACATCGGGGGTGGTGAAGCCGTGGTCGAGCGGAAGGACGCAGAGCGCCACCGCCCCCTTGGCGATGCCCCTGGCGGCGCCGAGCGCCTGCTGCCAGCTGTCGACCAATTCGAAATGCTCGAGCCCATGATCGCGCAGCAGCCCCGACAGCCGCTCGCGCGAGCCGACCGAGTAGCTGGCGAGGATCAGCTTGCGCCCGTCGCGCTGTAGCTTGCGCGCGTGCGCTGCGACCGCCTCGTAGACATTTTCCTGCGCGGTGCGCTCGGGGGCGAAGTCGCGCGGGCCGTCGACGTCGAAGTCGAGCACGGTGGCGCTCGTCGGTTCGCGATAGGGTGTCGCCAAATGGATCGGCCGCTTCTCGATCGCCCGCTCCCATTCCTCCGGCGCGAGATAGAGCGAGGCGGCCGGCAGCGGCCGATAGCTGCCCGGATCGGACGACTGCGCGCGCACCCGGTTGGCGTGATAGTCGGTGATCGCCTCGAAGCGGTTGTCGGCGGCGCCCGGCGTGCCCGCGTCGCGGACAATGACGTCGTCGTCGCCGAGATGCTCGAACAGGCTGGCGAGCATCTCCTCGAACAGCGGCAGCCAATGCTCCATGCCGGCCAGCCGGCGGCCGTCGCTGATCGCCTGGTAGAGCGGATCGCCCGTCGCGGTCGCGCCGAAGCGCTCGCGATAGCCCGAGCGGAAGCGCTTGACGCTGTCCTCGTCGAGCAGCGCCTCCGAGGCGGGGAGCAGCGTGAAGCCGTCGATGCGGTCGACCGTGCGCTGGTTGGCGACGTCGAAGCGGCGTACGCTCTCGATCTCGTCGCCGAAGAAATCGAGCCTGAGCGCCATCTCCTCGCCCGACGGCCACAGATCGACCAGCCCGCCGCGCACCGCATATTCGCCGGGATCGGCGACGGTGTCGGTGCGGGTATAGCCATTGGCCTGGAGCAGCGCGGACAGCTTGTCGCGGTCGATCCGCTCGCCGGGCGCGAGCTTGGCCACCAACTGCCGGATGCGGAACGGGGTGAGCGTGCGCTGGGTGACGGCGTTGACCGTCGTCACCAGCAGCTGCGGGGCTTGCGAGGGTTTCTGCAGCGCGTGGAGCGTCGCCAGCCGCTCGGCCTGTGACCGCAGCGACGGCGAGGCGCGGTCGTAGGGGAGGCAATCCCAGGCGGGATAGGCGAGGATGGTCAGTTCGGGCGCGAAATAGCTCGCCGCCTCGGCAACCGCGCGCATCTGCACCTCGTCGGCGGCGACGAAGACCGCGCGGCCTTTCGCAGCGCGCGCGAGGTCGGCAAGAAGCGAGGGGAGGAAGCCGGCGGGGGCTGCGGAAAGGGTGAGCGGCTTGGCGGCACCGAGGATGCGCTGGAGGTTGTCGGTCAAAATATAATCCGTTCGTCCCGAGCGAAGTCGAGGGACGCGAGGTTGGGGAATGGTGTCTCGACTGCGCTCGACACGAACGGTTTGAGATGGCTCACTTCACCACCACGATATAATCGAGCTGCCGCATCGCCTGCATCTGCGCACCCTGATAGCGCGCCGGCACGGCGAGCGTGCCAATCGCCCAGGCCATGATGTCGACATCGTCCTCGTCGAGCAGCGCCTCGAACCACGCGATCTCATCGTCGCCCCAGCCCGCGGCATGCGCGTCGAAGAAGCCGCCGATCATATAGTCCGCCTCGCGCGTGCCGCGGTGCCACGCACGAAAGCCCATGCGCTTGAGGATGTGCTCGCGATCCAAGGGGGCAAACTCCAGACGACGAAATGCCGGCGGGCGCTTTTCGCGCGCGTCGGCTGTGGTAGAGGCCATGTAGGCATGCGACCCGAAATCCTCAATCCGCTGTTCGCCGAAATCGAGGCGCTGAAGGGCATCGGCCCGTCGCTGGCCAAGCCCTTGGCGAAGCTCGGCATCGCGCGCGTCGTCGACCTGCTGTTCCACCTGCCGACCGGGGTGATCGAGCGGCGGCGAGTCGATCGGCTCGCCATGGCCGATGCGGGCCGCGGCGTGATCGTGACGCTGGCCGCGCAGAGCTACAAATCCTCTGCCAGTCCGCGCGGACCCTTCAGGGTCCAGGCTACCGATCACGAAGGCAATTACGTCAGCCTCGTCTTCTTCGGCGGCGGGGGCGGCTGGGCACGCAAGCAGCTGCCGCTTGGCGAGCCGCGGATCGTGACCGGGCGGCTCGACCTTTATGGCCAGGAGCTGCAGATCGTTCACCCCGACCAGGTCGTCCCGCTCGAGGAGGCGGGCGAGATCGTCGAGCGCGAGCCGGTCTATCCGCTGTCGGCAGGCATCACCTCGCGGCGGATCGCGCAGATGGTGGCGCAAGCGCTCGAACGCCTGCCCTCGCTTGCCGAGTGGATCGAGCCAAGCCTGCTGACCCATCGCGGTTGGCCGAGTTTCTCCGAGGCGGTTGAGCGCGCGCATGGCGACCCGGCCGACGAGATCGCGCGGACGCGACTCGCCTATGACGAGGTCTATGCCAACCAGCTCGCCTTGATGCTGGTGCGCGGCGCGACGCGGCGGCGCAAAGGCAAGGCGCTCGTCGGCGACGGCCGGCTGCGCGGCCGGCTCGACCTGCCCTACACGCCGACCGGCGCACAGAGCCGGACGATCGCCGAGATCGAAGGCGATATGGCGCAGTCGCAGCCGATGCTCCGGCTGCTCCAGGGCGATGTCGGCGCGGGCAAGACGCTGGTCGCGACGATGGCGTTGCTCGCGGCGGTCGAGGCGGGGGCGCAGGGCGCGTTGCTCGCGCCCACCGAGATCCTCGCGCGTCAGCATCTCGCGACCTTCCAGCGCCAGCTGTCGCCGCTCGGGCTCAACGTCGCGATCCTGACGGGGCGCGAGAAGGGTCGGGTCCGTGAGTCGACGCTGATGGGGCTTGCCGATGGTTCGATCGACATATTGATCGGTACGCACGCGATCTTCCAGGAGGCGGTGGCGTACAAGGCGCTGGGTCTCGTCGTGGTCGACGAGCAGCACCGCTTCGGTGTCGCGCAGCGGCTGATGCTGGCCGGCAAGGGTGCGCACCCGCCGCACATGCTGGTGATGACCGCGACCCCGATCCCGCGCACGTTGACGCTCGCCAACTATGGCGAGATGGACGTCAGCCGGCTCGACGAGATGCCGCCCGGCCGCCAGCCGATCGAAACGCGCGTCATCGCGCTCGAGCGGCTGGGCGACGTGGTGGCAGGCCTCGGCCGGCATGTCGCGAATGGCGGACAGGCTTATTGGGTGTGTCCGCTGGTCGAGGAGACCGAGGCGGGCGACGACGCCGCGGCCGAGGCGCGTGCCGCGGCGCTCACGCTGATCTTCGGCGACAAGGTCGGCCTCGTCCATGGCCGTATGAAGGGCGCCGACAAGGATACGGTGATGGGCGCGTTCCAGGCTGGCACGATCGCGGTGCTGGTCGCAACGACCGTGATCGAGGTCGGGGTCGACGTGCCCAACGCGACGCTGATCGTCATCGAAGGCGCCGAGCGGTTCGGTCTTGCCCAATTGCATCAGCTGCGCGGACGCGTCGGGCGCGGGGACCAGCAATCGACGTGTCTGCTGCTGCGCGGCAATGCGCTTAGCGAAACCTCGCGGTCGCGCCTCGCCCTGATGCGCGAGAGCAATGACGGCTTTCGCATCGCGGAAGAGGATCTGCGGCTGCGCGGGGGCGGCGAGCTGCTTGGTACGCGGCAATCGGGCGAGGCGGGCGCGCGGCTGGCCGACGCGGTGCAGACGGCGGCGCTAATCGAGACCGCGCACGCCGACGCGCGGTTGCTCACCGATCGCGACGGCGGCCTCGAAGGACCGCGCGGTCAGGCGGCGCGGATCCTGCTCTATCTGTTCGAGCGCGACGCTGCGGTCGGACTGCTCCGCGCTGGCTGAGCGATCCTTAGACCTCGTTCCAGTTCGGGCGGTCGTGGGGGGTGCCGGCCAGCATGCGCGCATATTGATCGACGCCGATGCATTCGATGAACTCGCCGCCGACGCGCCCCGCCATCGACCAGACGATCCGCGCGGCCCGCGCGCCGACAACGGGCAGCTTGACCGCGACGACGTCGCCCGGCGCCAAAGCAGCCGACGAGCGTGACATGAAGCCGAGCGGGGAGATGTCGACCATGAACACCGTGGTGCGGATGCCGGCCGGTCCGTCGAGCGGCGCGCGGAAGGACACGATGTCGCGTTGGGCGCGGCGGCCCTCGATATTCAGTGCGGCTGTCGCCATGCTGGAAACCCTCTTGAACACCCGGCCAACATCGCCGCGCGGCGTGAAGAGAAGGTCAAGCGGTATCGTTAACGGCAATGCACCGACGATAGTCTTAGCGTCGCTACGGCCTTGTCAGCGCGTCAGAATTCCGTGGCGCTTCTTGCCAAGGCTGAGCTTGACCGCGACGTCTTCGAGCACGATCTCGAAGGCCGGATCGATGATCGCCAGATCGTTCAGCCGCACCGCGCCCTCGGCGATCTTGCGCCGGGCCTCGCCGTTGGAGGCGGCGAAGCCCATCACGGTGAGCGCCTGGACCAAGCCGATCGTGCCGCCGTCGATGCGCAACGTCGGCAGACTGTCGCCAGCCGACCCCTCCTCGAAGGTCCGGCGTGCGGTCTCGGCAGACTCGGCCGCAGCTTCCGCACCATGTGCCAGCGTCGTTGCGGCATCGGCGAGCGCCTTCTTGGCGAGGTTGATGCCGGCGCCTTCGAGCGCCTCGAGCCGCGCGATCTCGTCGAGCGGGAGATCGGTGAACAACCGCAGGAACCGCCCGACGTCGGCATCCTGCGTATTCCGCCAGAACTGCCAATAGTCGTAGGCGGGCAGCATGTCGGCGTTGAGCCAGACCGCGCCCTTGGCGGTCTTGCCCATCTTGCCGCCGTCGGCGGTGGTGATGAGCGGCGTGGTCAGCCCGAACACCTGTTCGCCCGCGACGCGGCGGGTGAGGTCGATGCCGTTGACGATATTGCCCCACTGGTCCGATCCGCCCATCTGCAGCCGGCAGCCGACGCGGCGCGTCAGCTCGAGGAAGTCATAGCCCTGCAGGATCATGTAGTTGAATTCGAGGAAGGACAGCGACTGCTCGCGGTCGAGCCGGAGCTTGACCGAGTCGAAGCTGAGCATCCGATTGATCGAGAAATGCTGGCCGATGTCGCGCAGGAAGGGGATGTATTCGAGGCGATCGAGCCATTCGGCATTGTCGACCATGATCGCATCGGTCGGCCCGTCGCCGAACGTCAAAAAGCGTTCGAACACGCGCTTGATC
>NZ_CALMAW010000073.1:29242-48026 GCF_937859915.1 uncultured Sphingomonas sp.
CACCCCGTCGGTCATCAGCGTGCGCGCCTCGTCCTTGAAACTCGGGTCGCCGATCTTGCCGGTGCCGCCGCCCATCACGACGATCGGCTTGTGGCCGGCCTGCTGGAGTCGGCGGAGCATCATGATCTGCACGAGGCTGCCGACATGGAGCGAGGGGGCGGTTGGATCGAAGCCGATATAGCCGGGCACGATCTGCCGCGCCGCGAGGGCGTCGAGGCCCGCCGCGTCGGTCACTTGGTGGATATAGCCGCGCGCTTCGAGTAGGCGGAGCAGATCGGATTGGTAGCTGTTCGTCATCGCGGGCGGACGCCTAGCATAAGGCATGTGCGGATGGGTAGCGTGGCAGAGGAGCGGATCGAGGCGCTGCCGATCAGGCTGGCGATCGGATTGATGTCGGGCACGTCGCTCGACGGGATCGACGCGGCGCTGATCGAGACGGATGGCGAGCAGCATGTCCGCCCGATCGCCTTCCGTTCGGACCCCTATTCGGAGCAGGCCCGGCGTCAGCTCCAGGAGACGACGGGGCTCGCGCTGACCTACGAGCGACCGCGGCAGAGCCCCGAGATCGTCGCCGCGACCGAGATGCTGACTCGCCGGCATCTGCTTGTGATCCGCCAGTTGCTGGCGACCGCGGGGGTGGCGATAGAAGATGTCGACGTCGTCGGCTTCCACGGCCAGACCGTCGCGCATCGCCCCGATCGCGGCTGGACGTGGCAGATCGGCGACGGGGATGCGATGGCGGCCGCACTGGGCGTGCCGGTCGTCGCCGACCTGCGCCAGGCCGATGTCGCGGCGGGGGGGCAGGGGGCGCCCTTGCTGCCGGTCTATCACCGCGCGCTGCTGGCCGAGACCGATTTGCCGGCCGCAGTCCTCAATCTCGGCGGGGTCGCCAATATCACCTATGTCGGGGCCGACGGCGAGATGGTCGCGTTCGACACCGGGCCGGCCAGCTGCCTCGTCGACGACTGGATGGCGGCCGAGACCGGGGAAGCGTTTGACGCTGGCGGCAGGCTCGCGGCGCAGGGCGCCATTCACGACGACGTGCTGACCCAGATGCTCGACAATCCCTGGTTCGATCTGGCACCTCCCAAATCGCTCGATCGCGCCGACTTCACGATGGCGGCAGCGCGGGGTTTGTCGCCGGCCGATGGTGCCGCGACCCTGACCGCCTTCACCGCCGCGACAGTCGAGCTTGCGATCCGCCATCTGCCGGCGCGTCCCACGCGGCTGATCGTCGCGGGGGGCGGTCGCCACAATGCCACGATGATGGCGATGTTGGCGGGTGCCTGCACGATGCCGGTGGTCCCGATCGAGACGCTGGGCGCCAATGGCGATGCGACCGAGGCGGAGGGCTTTGCCTATATGGCGGTGCGCAGCCTTGCGGGCCTGCCGATCAGCTTTCCAGGGACGACCGGAGCACCGGTGCCGCTGACCGGCGGCAGACTATCGCGGCCTTAGGCTCAGCTTTCGCGCCGCGCCATCTCGCGGGTTTCGAGCAGGTCCCACAGGCCGCGATGCTGGATCAGCAGTTGCTCGGCACCAAAGGCGAGCGCGCGCTGGATCCCGGGCGTGGTCGCGACGTCGCCGGCGACCGCGATTGCGGATCCAAGATCGGGCAGGTCGATCGGCGGCGGCTGCAGGCCGAAGCGCTGCGCAGCGGTGTCGAGCACGGTGCGCATCGTCCGCCAGTCGAGCACCAGGGCAAGCGCTGCGCCGAGCGCGCATCCGGCACGTTCGGATTGGGCCAGCGTCGCCAACGCATGCGTCTGCGTCGTGACGGCGGCCTCGCTTCGCGCCTGACCGAGCGTGCTGGGCAGCGGGCCGACCGCAACGACCAGCCGTGCGAGATAGGCGCGTTCGGCCGCAAAGCCCTGCGCGGCGCGGTTGATCCAGCCGCGCGCCGCAGGATCGGTGACGCGTTGCGCTGCAAGCTCGATGACGCCGGGATAGCGACCGTGGAGCAGGCAGAGGAAATGCGCCGCATCGGCAAGATTGCGAGGGGCATAGGCGCCGCCGAGCAGCGCCGGCGCGGTTGCATAGGGATGGCGAACGCTACCACCCTCGGCGACCAGCGCGGCGAGCCTGCCGCCTATGCCGTCCGCTCGTTCGGTGATCGCCGTAGACGCCATCGATTCCCCCGCTAACGCCCACCCGATTGTGCGTCGGCAGGCGATAGCAGCAAGGGGTAAAGAGCGGGTTTACGACGCGAGCATGCGCTGAACCGCGGTTTGCCTTACTGGTCGAGGAAGCTGCGCATCTTGCGGCTGCGGCTCGGATGCTTGAGCTTGCGCAGCGCCTTGGCCTCGATCTGCCGGATGCGCTCGCGGGTCACCGAGAATTGCTGGCCGACCTCCTCAAGCGTGTGGTCGGTGTTCATCCCGATCCCGAAGCGCATCCGCAACACGCGCTCTTCGCGCGGGGTGAGGCTTGCCAGCACCCGCGTCACCGTCTCCTTGAGGTTCTGCTGGATCGCGGCGTCGACCGGGATCACCGCATTCTTGTCCTCGATGAAGTCGCCGAGATGCGAATCTTCCTCGTCGCCGATCGGCGTCTCGAGGCTGATCGGCTCCTTGGCGATCTTCATCACCTTACGGACCTTCTCGAGCGGCATCGACAGCCGCTCGGCAAGCTCTTCCGGCGTCGGCTCGCGGCCGGTCTCGTGGAGGAACTGGCGCGAGGTGCGGACCAGCTTGTTGATCGTCTCGATCATGTGGACCGGGATACGGATCGTACGCGCCTGGTCGGCGATCGAGCGCGTGATCGCCTGCCGGATCCACCACGTCGCATAGGTGCTGAATTTGTAGCCGCGACGATATTCGAATTTGTCGACCGCCTTCATCAGGCCGATATTGCCCTCCTGGATCAGATCCAGGAACTGCAGCCCGCGGTTGGTGTATTTCTTGGCGATCGAGATCACGAGGCGGAGATTGGCCTCGACCATCTCCTTCTTGGCGATCCGGGCCTCGCGCTCGCCCTTCTGCACCATGTTTACGATGCGGCGGAACTCGGGAAGCGCCATGCCCGTCGCCTGGACGATCTCGGCGATCTCGTTGCGGATGCGATCGACCGCGTCGAGTTCGGCGGCTGCAAAGGCGGCGAACTTCTTGTCGATGCCCTTGACCCGGTCGAGCCAGCCCTCTTCGAGCTCATGGTCGATATAGGAATCGAGGAACGCCTTGCGCGGCACCTTGTGGCGCTCGGCGAGGCGCAGCATCTGACCGCCCAGCGCGGTCAGGCGGCGGTTGTAGGCATAAAGCTGGTCAACGAGATATTCGATCTTGGCGCCGTGAAACTGGACGCTCTCGACGGTTGCGGTCAGCTCTTCGCGCAGGCCCTGATATTTGGCCTCCTGCGCTTCCGAGAAGCCGCCGCTGTTCATCGCGTTGACGCGGGTCTGCTGGATCTTGGCGAACTGATGATAGAGCGCGGTGATCGTCGCGAAGCGCTCGAGCGCGAGCGGCTTGAGCTGCTCCTCCATCTGCGCGAGGCTGAGCGTATTGTCCTCTTCCTCCTCCTCGACGGGGCGGGGGATGCGGCGCTCGGTGCCTTCCTCTTCCTCCTCGTCGGCAGGAGCCTCCTCGGGCTCTTCCTCTTCCTTGAACGACGGGCCGGCGGTCTTTTCGGAAATCTCGCCGTTGGCGTCGTCCTCGCCGTCTTCGCTGACCTGATCGGGGGTCGGATCCTTGTGGAGCATCGCGTCGAGATCGAGGATCTCGCGAAGCTGCATCGTGCCCTCGTTGAGCGCGGTCGACCAGTCGATGATCGCGTTGAAGGTGATCGGGCTCTCGCAAAGCCCGAGGATCATCGTGTCGCGGCCGGCCTCGATGCGCTTGGCGATCGCGATCTCGCCCTCGCGGGAGAGCAGCTCGACCGCGCCCATCTCGCGCAGATACATGCGGACCGGATCGTCGGTACGATCGACGGTCTCCTTCTTGGCGACGACCTGGAAGGCGGGTTCGGCCTCGCCGTCCGCGGCGGGCTCGTCTTCGGCCTCCTCCTCCGCGGGCTTCTCGTCGTCCGAGGCTTCCTCATTCTCGACGATGTTGACGCCCATCTCGTTGAGCGCGGACATGATGTCCTCGAGCTGGTCGGACGACATCTGGTCCTGCGGCAGCGCTTCGTTGAGCTCGTCATAGGTCAGGTAGCCGCGCTTCTTGCCGCGCGCGATCAGCTTCTTGAGCGAGGCATCGTTGAGATCGATCAGCGGCGCATCGCGGCCTTCCACCGTCGCCGTATCGTCTCCGCCATCGCTACCGTTCGACTTCGCCATTCTATCAGACCCTCAGATGTCCGCGTCGCCTGCCTGCTCCCTCAACTCGGAAAGCCGGCGGTCCGTTTCCTGTCTTTCGCGTTGGAGGTGCTGCTGCTCCTCCCACGCGCCGTCATTCGTCGCATCACCCAAACGTGCGGTCGCTTCCGCGATCCGGGCATCGAGCTCGGACCGCTTGACCATCACGTCGATGACTTCCCCCAGATCGCGGCGCGCGCGTTCCAGGTCCGCATCGCCGCGCTGGAAAGAAAAGGCAAGCCCGTTCGCACGGCCCCGCTTCTGCAAGAGATCAATCGCTCCGACTCGCAGCAATATGGTGTTTAGCGCCTCGCCTTCAAGAACGCCGCCGCGCCAGGCCGCCTCGACCAGCGCCGATCGGACCTGATCGAGCGCCGGATCGGCGAAGACCAGATGCGACAGCGCCTCGACATGCTCGCTGATCGCCACCGGCACGCGGACCAGCCCCGAGAGCAGCGCGCGCGCGGTCGCGGGGTCGATTCCGGTGCGGCTCATCGCCTTGGCAGCGTCCGAGACCGGGCGAAGGACCGGCCAGGCGCCCCGCCGGTCGCCGGGCTTGGCCGGACGCCCGGGCGGGCGTGGCTGCCATTCGCGCTTGGGCGGCGTGAACAGCGCGTCGGCGCGTTGGCGGAAGTCGCTGGCATAGGCGTAGCTGACGTCGCGGTCGGCGATCGCGCGGGCATGTTCGGCGAGCCGTTGCTTGAGACCGGCACGCGCCTCCGGCGTGTCGAGGGGGAGGGCGGACTGCTCGTGGCGCCACAGCCGCTCGACCAGCGGCTCCGGCGCGTCGAGCAGCGCCTCGATCGCCTGCCGGCCGCCGGCGCGCACCAGATCGTCGGGATCCTGCCCCGCCGGCAGCGTCAGGAAGCGCAACGTGCGGCCCGGCTGGAGGAAGGGCAGGGCACGGCTGATCGCGCGCACCGCCGCTTTCTGCCCGGCGCCGTCGCCGTCGAAGCAGAGGATCGGTGCGGGATCGAGCCGCCACAGGCGTTCGAGCTGGCCTTCGGTGAGTGCGGTGCCGAGCGGCGCCACCGCCTCGTCGATCCCCGCACCGGCGAGCGCGATGACGTCCATATAACCCTCGACCACGATCACCCGGCCTGCCTTGCGGCTGGCGGCCGCGGCACGGTCGAGGTTGAACAGGGTGCGGCCCTTGTCGAACAGCGCGGTCTCGGGCGAGTTGAGATATTTGGGCTCGCCATCGCCCAGAATACGCCCCCCGAACGCGATCGTGCGCCCCCGCGGGTCGCGTATCGGGATCATCAGCCGGCCGCGGAAGCGGTCATAGGGTTCGCGCTTGCCCTCTTCGGGCTGGATCAGCATCCCGCACTCGACGAGCTTCTCGTCGCCGACGCCCTTGAGCGCCGAGCGCAGCGCGGTGCGGCTCTCGGGGGCGAGCCCGATACGGAAGCTGCGCGCCTGCGCTTCCGAGATTCCGCGCTTGGCGAGATAGGCCCGCGCGCTTGCCCCCTCGGCGCGGCCGAGCTGCTCGACATACCAGGCTTCGGCCTGGCCCATGACGTCGTGCAACGTCGAGGCGCGCTCAGCCTGTTCGCGCGCACGGGGATCCTGCGCGGGGACGTCGAGGCCGGCGGCCTGCGCGAGTTCCTTGACCGCGTCGATGAAGGGCAGGCCCTGGTGATCGGTCATCCAGCGGATCGCATCGCCGTGCGCGCCGCAGCCGAAGCAATGGTAGAAACCCTTGTCGTCGTTGACGGTGAAGCTCGGCGATTTCTCATTGTGAAACGGGCAGCACGCCTTCCACTCGCGCCCGGCGCGCTGCAGCTTGGTGGTCTTGCCGATCACGCCCGACAGCAGCGTGCGCGCGCGGAGTTCATCGAGCCAGGCGGGGGAGAGGGTCATGGAGCGGGCGTTTCGTTGGGAGCCCGTCCTTCGGGAGGCTCGGGACGATCGGGTTCTGCTTGGTTGGCCACAAAAACCCCGTTCGTCCTGAGCGAAGTCGAAGGACGGGCCTCACGCGCTACCGCCAACTCCGAAATCCGTGTCCAATCCCCTGCGATCAGCGCTTCCTTCTTGGCGCGCGACCAGCCTTTGATCTGGCGTTCTGCCGCCAGCGCCTCGTATCGCGAGCCGAAAGCTTCGCTCCACACCAGCGTCACCGGCAGGCGCCGTGCGGTATAGTCGCAGCCCTTGCCGGCTTCGTGCTGCGCGATCCGCATCCCGAGCGCGTCGGTATGGCCGGCATAATAGCGACCGTCAGCGCAGCGCAGAAGATAAGTCCAGAATGCCACCGCATCTCCTGTAGCACGTCCTTCGACTTCGCTCAGGACGAACGGTGGAGGGAGCGCAATCCGCTTCCTCCGTCTCTCACCCCGCCAGCCGCGCCTTCACCAGCGCGCTGGCCTTGCTCATGTCGAGGCTGGTCGCGTGGCGCGCCTTGAGCTCGGCCATCACCTTGCCCATGTCCTTGAGACCAGCCGCGCCGATCTCCGCCTTGATCGCGTCGATCGCCATCACCGTCTCCTCGTCGGTGAGGCGCTGGGGCAGGAAGCCCTCGATCACGACCAGCTCCGCCGCTTCCGCCGCCGCAAGCTCGGGGCGGTTGCCCTTTTCGTACATGTCGATCGATTCGCGGCGCTGCTTGGCCATCTTGTTGAGCACCTCGACGACCAGCAGGTCGTCGTCGGCGGGCGCCTGGCCGGTGCGCGCCTCGATGTCGCGGTTCTTGATCGCGCTGGAAATCAGGCGGAGCGCGCCGACTTTGGCGCTCTCGCGCGCCTTCATCGCGGCGACGAGCGCCTGCTGGATGTCGTCTCGTATCATGGGGCCCCACGGCAAAGCGGAAAGGAAGGGATATAGCCGAGCACGCGGTTTTTTACTAGATTGACCGCAGCCGGAGCCGTCCCTACCAACCCCGCCGTTTACCCGCCCGCCACCATCAAGAGGAGCCGATCTTGGCCGAGACCACGCGCGTGCCCGACGGGGCCACCGGAGTCCTCGTACTCGCCTCAGGCGCCGTGATCTTCGGTCGCGGCTTCGGCGCGGTCGGTTCCGCGGTCGGCGAGGTGTGTTTCAACACCGCGATGACCGGCTACCAGGAGGTGATGACCGATCCCTCCTATGCCGGGCAGATCGTCACCTTCACCTTCCCGCACGTCGGCAATGTCGGCGCCAACATCGAGGACGTCGAGGCGGTCAACCCGCATGCGCTCGGGCTGATCGTGCGCGAGGACGTGACCGCACCGTCCAATTTTCGGTCCGCTGGTCGGTTCGACGACTGGCTGCGATCCAACGGCCGGATCGGCCTCGCCGGCGTCGACACCCGCGCGCTCACCCGCGCGATCCGCATCGAGGGTGCCCCCAACGGCGTGATCGCGCATGATCCGGCGGGCAAGTTCGACATCGCGGCGCTCACCGAGCAGGCGCGGGCGTGGCCGGGGCTCGAGGGGATGGACCTGGCGAAGGACGTCTCGACGCTGCAGACCTATGATTGGGACGAGGGTCTTTGGAGGCTGGGCGAGGGCTACACCCCGTTCGTCCCAAGCGAAGTCGAGGGACAAGATGCAAGCGCGGCGCCCGAAGCCGGTCCCTCGACTGCGCTCGGGACGAACGGAGAGGGCGGTGACGCCCGTCCCCACGTCGTCGCGATCGACTACGGTCTCAAGCGCAACATCCTGCGCAACCTCGTCGCCGCCGGCGCGCGCGTGACCGTCGTGCCCGCGACCGCGACCTTCGACGAGGTGATGCGCCACCGGCCCGACGGCGTGTTCCTCTCCAACGGCCCCGGCGACCCCGCCGCGACCGGCGTCTATGCGGTGCCGGTGATCCAGGAGCTGATGGCAGTCGGCAAGCCGATCTTTGGCATCTGCCTGGGCCACCAGCTGCTCGGCCTCGCGATCGGCGCGAAGACCTACAAGATGCACCAGGGCCACCGCGGCGCCAACCATCCGGTCCGGCGATCGGACGACGGCCGCGTCGAGATCACGAGCATGAACCACGGCTTCGCCGTGGACGCCGACACGCTGCCCGCCAACGCCGAGGCGACGCACGTCTCGCTGTTCGACGGCTCGCTGGCCGGATTGCGGCTCACCGACAAGCCGGCTTTCTCGGTCCAGTACCACCCCGAAGCCAGCCCCGGCCCGCAGGACAGCCACTATCTGTTCGAGCAGTTCGTGAGCCAGCTCCGGAGCGCCGCATGACTCCCTCTCCCCATCGGGGAGAGGGTCGGGGTGAGGGGGAGCGCGCGTGAGCGCGCGTGGAAGGGTCGTTGGTGCCACGAGCGTCGGCCACCCTCACCCAACCCTCTCCCTCAAGGGAGAGGGCTTAGGCCTTGGCGATCAGGATCGTGCGTCGGATATCCTCCAGCACGCCTTCGGCGTTCGCCAAGACATTGTAGTTCCAGTATCGCCGCACGGTATAGCCCGCCGCCTCGATCGCAGCCGTTCTGGCCGCCTCGCGCGGATCGTCCGCGTGCTGCCCACCATCCACCTCGATCACGAGCCGCGCCGAAGCGGCCGCAAAATCCGCGACATACCCTGCGATCGGCACCTGCCGCCTGAACTTCACGCCCTCCACCTGCCGGCTGCGCAGCTGCGACCACAATCTCGCTTCCGCATCGGTCGATCGCTGGCGCAGGCCGCGCGCGATCGCGATGTTCCGTTCCGTCGTCATCGCCGGACGCCCTCACCATATCCTCTCCCAAACGGGAGAGGGCCAATAGGTATCGCCTGACATGCCCAAACGCACCGACATCTCCTCCATCCTCGTGATCGGCGCGGGGCCGATCGTGATCGGGCAGGCGTGCGAGTTCGATTATTCGGGCACGCAGGCGATCAAGGCGCTGCGCGAGGAGGGCTACCGGATCGTCCTGGTCAACTCGAACCCGGCGACGATCATGACCGATCCCGACATGGCCGACGCCACCTATGTCGAGCCGATCACCCCCGAGATCGTCGCCAAGATCATCGAGAAGGAGCGCCCCGACGCGATCCTCCCGACGATGGGCGGGCAGACCGCGCTCAACACCGCGCTCGCGCTGTTCCACGACGGCACGCTGGAGAAATACGGCGTCACCATGATCGGCGCCGATGCCGAGGCGATCGACAAGGCCGAGGACCGACAGAAATTCCGCCTGGCGATGGACAAGATCGGGCTCGAATCCGCGCGCTCTGGCGTCGCGCATACGGTCGAGGAGGCGCTGGTCGTGCTCGAACGCACCGGGCTGCCCTCGATCATCCGCCCGTCCTTCACCATGGGCGGCACCGGCGGCGGCATCGCCTACAATAAGGAGGAGTTCCTCCGCATCGTCACCGGCGGGCTCGACGCCTCGCCGACCACCGAGGTGCTGATCGAGGAATCGCTGCTCGGCTGGAAGGAATATGAGATGGAGGTCGTGCGCGACCGCCACGACAATTGCATCATCATCTGCTCGATCGAGAATATCGATCCGATGGGGGTGCACACCGGCGATTCGATCACCGTCGCGCCCGCGCTGACGCTGACCGACAAGGAATATCAGATCATGCGCAACGCCAGCATCGCGGTGCTGCGCGAGATCGGCGTCGAAACCGGCGGCTCCAACGTCCAGTTCGCGGTCAACCCCGCCGACGGCCGGCTGATCGTGATCGAGATGAACCCGCGCGTCTCGCGCTCCTCGGCGCTGGCGTCGAAGGCGACGGGCTTCCCGATCGCCAAGGTCGCCGCCAAGCTGGCGGTCGGCTATACGCTCGACGAGATCATGAACGACATCACCGGCGCCACGCCGGCGTCGTTCGAGCCGACGATCGACTATGTCGTGACCAAGATCCCGCGCTTCGCCTTCGAGAAGTTCAAGGGCAGCGACGATACGCTGACGACCGCGATGAAGAGCGTCGGCGAAGTCATGGCGATCGGGCGCAATTTCCACGAGAGCCTGCAGAAAGCGCTGCGCGGGCTCGAGACCGGGCTGTGCGGGCTGAATCCGGTCGATGCGCTCAAGGGGCGCCCGCGCTCTGAGATCGAGGCGGGGCTGGCGCGGCCGACGCCCGACCGCCTGCTGATCGCGGCGCAGGCGTTGCGCGAAGGTTTCACCGTCGACGAGATCCACGCGATCGCCAAATATGATCCGTGGTTCCTCGAGCGGCTGCGCGAGATCGTGGCGGCCGAGGTGTCGGTGCAGACCGACGGCCTGCCGCAGGACGCGGCCGGCATGCGTCATCTCAAGGCGATGGGCTTTTCGGATCGCCGGCTCGCCTGGCTGGCGCTGGAGAGCGCGCATCTGCGTCCCGGCACAGAGCGGATGAGCGCGCGCGGCACCGGGCTGATCCACGATACGCTGACCGCGATGACCGGCGGCGTCACCGAGGCCGAGGTGCGCGCGCTGCGCCACAAGCTGGGCGTGCGCCCCGTGTTCAAGCGTATCGACACGTGCGCGGCCGAGTTCGAAGCCAAGACGCCCTATATGTATTCGACCTACGAGGCGCCCGCCTTCGGCGAGCCCGAGAATGAGGCGATGCCGTCCGACCGCAAGAAGGTCGTCATCCTCGGCGGTGGCCCCAACCGGATCGGGCAGGGGATCGAGTTCGATTATTGCTGCTGCCATGCCTGCTTTGCGCTCAGCGACGCGGGCTACGAGACGATCATGGTCAACTGCAACCCGGAGACGGTGAGCACCGACTATGACACCTCGGACCGCCTCTATTTCGAGCCGCTGACCGTCGAAGACGTGCTCGAGATCCTGCATGTCGAGATGTCCAACGGCACGCTCCACGGCGTGATCGTCCAGTTCGGCGGGCAGACCCCGCTCAAGCTCGCCGCCGAGCTTGAGGCCGCGGGCATTCCCATCCTCGGCACCAGCCCGGACGCGATCGATCTCGCCGAGGATCGCGAGCGCTTCGCCGCCTTGATCGAGCGGCTCGGGCTCAAGCAGCCGCGCAACGGCATCGCGCGGTCGCGCGACGAGGCGATCGCGGCGGCCGAGCGCGTCGGCTACCCCGTGCTGGTGCGGCCCTCCTATGTGCTCGGCGGGCGCGCGATGGAGATCGTCGACGGCCCCGAGCAGCTCGACCATTATATCCAGACCGCGGTGCAGGTGTCGGGCGACTCGCCCGTCCTCATCGACCAGTATCTGCGCGACGCGATCGAGGTCGATGTCGATGCGATCGCCGACGGCACCGACGTCAAGGTCGCAGGCGTGATGCAGCATATCGAGGAGGCGGGCGTCCATTCGGGCGACAGCGCCTGCACGCTGCCGCCCTACAGCCTGTCCGCACCGATCATCGCCGAGATCGAGCGCCAGGCCGACGTGCTCGCGCGCGCGCTGATGGTGAAGGGGCTGATGAACATCCAGTTCGCGGTGAAGGACGGCGAGGTCTATCTCATCGAGGTCAACCCGCGCGCCAGCCGCACCGTACCCTTCGTCGCCAAGGCGATCGGCGTCCCCGTCGCCAAGATCGCCGCGCGCGTGATGGCGGGCGAGATGCTTGCCGACCTGCCGAGCCTCGCGCACGACATCGGCCATATCGCGATCAAGGAGGCGGTGTTCCCCTGGGGCCGCTTCCCCGGCGTCGATCCGGTACTTTCGCCCGAGATGAAGTCGACCGGCGAGGTGATGGGGATCGACGACAATTTCGAGGCGGCCTTCTACAAGTCGCAGCTTGGCGGCGGCGTCGTGCTGCCGACCGGGGGAACCGTGTTCGTCTCGGTCAAGGAAGGCGACAAGGCGCACATCCTGCCGGGCGTGAGGCTGCTCGCCGACATCGGCTTCACCATCGTCGCGACCAGCGGCACCGCCGATTATCTCGGCGGCGAAGGGATCGTCGTCCAGCGCGTCAACAAGGTGGCGCAGGGGCGTCCGCACATCGTCGATCGCATCAAGGACGGTGGCATCGACCTGATCTTCAATACGACCGAAGGCTGGCAGTCGCTCAAGGACAGCCGCGAAATCCGCGTCTCGGCGGTGACACAGAAGATTCCCTACTTCACGACGGCGGCGGCGAGCGTGGCTGCGTCGCGCGCAATCGCGGCCTTGCGGGATCGTCCGCTTGAAGTGCGACCGTTACAATCCTATTATCCTTCGCTGCCGCTTTAAACTCCCACCATCGTAGACGCGTTGGACGGCCCATCGGGAGGGGCCGATAGCGGTAATATTTGCACGAAAGGCAGTGGTTAGGATGGCGACGGTCGAAAAGATGCCGATGCTCGAGGAGGGTCACCGGCTGATCACCGACGAGTTGCATCGTCTCAAGCACGAGCGCCCCGGCATCATCGATGCGATCGAGGAGGCGCGCGCGCACGGTGATCTTTCGGAAAATGCGGAATATCATGCCGCCAAGGAGCGTCAGGGCCAGATCGAGGCGTCGATCGCCGATCTCGAGGACCGGATGAGCCGCGCGGTGGTGATCGATCCCAAGACGCTGTCCGGCGACAAGATCGTGTTCGGCGCGACCGTCCATCTGATCGACGAGGACGACAAGCCGATCACCTATCAGATCGTCGGCCAGATGGAGGCCGACGCCAAGCAGGGCAAGATTTCCTACAATTCGCCGCTCGGTCGCGCGCTGATCGGGCGCAAGGTCGGCGAGGACGTCGAGGTGACGGTGCCGTCGGGCGATCGCTTCTACACGGTCGACAGCATCGAATTCATCTGAGCGTCCGGACGGCCTAGCGACAGCACGGCGCGATGCGTCTGCCCCCCGCCCGCGCGACGATCGCGATCGTCGTCGTCACCGCGCTGGCCTGGCTTTCGGCCACCAGCGCGGGGCAGGACGAGCGCGTCGCGCTGCTCGCCGGCTTCATCCCCGCGCGCTGGACATCGGGGCTCGCGATCGTCGGCGCGGTGCCGGCGTGGCTGACCCCGCTCAGCGCTACGCTCGTCCATGGCGGGCTTTGGCACGTCGCGTTCAACCTGCTGATGATCGGCTTCTGCGGGCGGCTGGTCGAGGCGTCGATCGGGCCGCTGTGCCTCGTCGTGCTCTATGTCGTCGGCGCCTATGCCGCGGCGGGCGCGCAGTGGCTGATTGATCCGGCGAGCGTGATTCCGATGATCGGCGCCAGCGGCGCGGGCTCGGCCGTGATCGCCGCCTATGCTTTGCTCTACAGCCGGCAGACCGTCAGGAATTGGGGACCGATCCCGGGCAAGTTGCTGCACGTTCTGTGGCTGGCGGCGGCCTGGATCGGCCTGCAGGCCATGATCGGGCTGTCGTCCGCGGGCCTTCCGGGCGTCCCGAACGGCGCCTCGATCGGCACCGCCGCGCATGTCGGCGGCTTTCTGGCAGGTCTGGTGCTGGCGCGGCCGCTTTTGCTGTTTCGCTACCGCCGCGCCTAGGCGATCAGAGCGCGTCCGGCTCGAGCAGGCGGTGCAGATGCACCACGACATATTTCATTTCGGCGTCGTCGATCGTTTTTTGCGACGCGCTCCGCCACGCGTCGGTCGCACTGGCGAGATCGGGGAAGACGCCGACGAAGTCGATGGCCTTGAGATCCTCGAACTCGAGGCCCTGCGGATCGAGGACGCGGCCACCGAAGACGAGATGGAGCTTGCTCATGATATATTGCCCGGATGCTGTGGATCGCCGCAGCCGCTAGGCGGGTTCGCCGCGCCGCACAAGAGGCGGCACGGCGAAGTTTCGTGCTTTACGACGAACGCGATTTCATGAACGCGACGAGCTTGTCGAAGCCGTTCTTCTGGACATAGCCGTCGAAGTCGGCGGTCTGCGTCAGGACGAGATTGATCCCCGATACCGACAGGTTGCTGACCTTGTATCCGCCATCCACCTTCTCGACCGTCCAGATCGCGTTGATCGGGCTCTGGCCGGGCTGGATCACCTGGCTCATCACGGCGGCGCCATTGGCGTTCTGCGCGGCGCGGGTGACCTTCACCTGGGCATTGGCATAATCGTAGAGCCGGTCGGCATAGGTGCCGATCAGGAAGCCGGGCAACGCCGCCTTATAGGCCTGATACTGCGCGGGGCTGATCTGCGGGCGCCAGCGGCGGATCAGCCGGTCGCCGATTTCGTCGACCGCGAAATACTGGCCGAGCAGCGTGCGGAACTGACCGCGGGCCGACGCCTTGCTGCCGGTGTGCAGGGTCTGGAAGGCCTGCGTCGACAGCGTCTCGATGAAGCGCGAGGGATCGCTGCTGTCGATGGCGGCGGCAGCAGCCGGCGCGGCGATCATCGGGGCGGCAAGACTCGAAGCCCCAAGCAGGGTGGCGCCGAGCAACAGGCGGAAGCGGGTCATGCGATATACTCCAAGAGAGGGCCAGACCCCCTCGCGGTGGCCTGGCCGATTCGATCTAGCGTCAGCCGAATGAACATCGGCTGGGGAAGGTAGTGGACGCTCAGCCGGTCGGTTTGCGCGCGCTTTCCAGTGCGGCCGCCCCTGCGGTGCCGGCGGCTGCGATCACGTTGTCGAGCAGCGCCTTGACGGTATCGCGCGCCTGGTCGCGGCTCAGCCCAAGCTCGGCGAGCTTGTCCCGGCCCGCGTCCTTGGCCGCATCCGCGGCTTCGCGCGCGGCGCCCTGTAGCTTGTCGCCGACGACGCCCAACACCTGGGTCTCGCGCTCGGTCCGCGGGAGCAACGCGCCGAGCGCGGCACCGATCGCTAGGCCGCCGAGCAGCGCGACGATCGGATTGGCGTCGAGGCCTTCGGTTGCGGTCTTTCCGGCCGCCTGCGCCTTTTCGCGTGCGGCGGCGTAAGCCTCGGCGGCCTTGTCGCGGCTGGTCGCGTAGACGTCGCCGACGACCTCGCGCGCTTGGTCAAGGCCGTCCTTGGTGCGCTCTAACGCGGCATGCGCAGCGTCGCTCGCCTTGGCACGGGCATCGTCGAGGCCGTCGCGGATCGCGTGGCGGGTCTCGTTCGGCGTCTTGCTATCGGAGGTCGCGGTCATCGGCGTATCCTTTCGATCGGGCGCGCGGAAGTGCACGCGCATTACCGGCCCCAACGGGCGACCGGTGTCGTGGTTTCGTCATTTTCGCGAGAACAGTCGGCGCAGCAGACGCGCGACCGGCCGCCGCGCGACGAACAGCGCTACTCCGGCCGCGCTTGCCGCGGTCGTGCCCGGATAGTCGCGAACGGCATTGCCCGCGGTTTCGGCGAGGTCGGCCGAGCGGCTCTTGACCCCGTCGATCGCCTCGTCGAGCAGGCTCGCCGGTGCGAGCCGATGCTTGATGCCGTCGAGCGTTTCGCCGAGTTGGGCCCGGGCGGCCGCGGCTTGCGCCTCGGCTGCATCGAGATCGTTGATGTCGGCAAAGGGGGTGCGGGTCATGTCGTCTTTCCCGCCGAAGCCTTGGCGTCGGCTGGACCGGTAAAGGCGCGAAGCGCGCCCCAGGCGAGCAATCCGGCGATCAGCAGCATCGCGATCATCACGATCCCACCCGCCGCCGCGCCCCCAACCAACGCCGCGAGTTGCAGAACCAGTCCCACCATCGCGGCCACGACCGCGCCCTGGACGGCGAGCAGGGCAATGACCAGCAATGCGATCGCGCTGCGCGACCGCCGCACGAAATCATAGCCGCGTGCCTTGACCAGATGGACTTCCGCGCGCGCGACGGCACGCACGTCATCGATCAACTGGCCGATCAGCGCCGGCAGCCCGAGTACGCCTTCCCCCCTTGCCATAGCGTCAATCGGCCGATTGCGGTTTCGGCGACGGACCATCCTTGGGCGAGGGCGATTTGGCAGATACCGTCTTGGCGGTCTCGTCGAGAGACTCGCTGCCCGCCTTGATGATTCGTGCCAACACGAAGCCGGCGGCGGCGGCGGCGCCAATCGCGATGGCCGGCGAGCGGCGGACTAGGTCGCGCGCATCATCGATCAGCTCGTCGACATCCTTGTCGCGCAACGTGCCCGAGAAGTCGGAGACCGCGCCGGCCGCCTTGCGGACGTAATCGCCATAGGATTCGCCGAGCGCGCTATCGACTTGCCCGGCGCCGTCGCCGATCATCTTGGCGAACGAGTCGAGGCCGGCGGATGCGCGTTCCTTGCCCTGTTCGGCATAGCCACGCGCCTTGTCGGCCGCCTGTCCCGTGAACTCGGACGCCTTGTCCTTGAGGTCAGCCGTGTCGATCCGCGCCTTGCCGCGCGACGTGCCGTCGTCCGCATCGCGATTGTTGTTCGAGCTGGCGCCGGGGACGATCTGATCGGTGCCTTCGGGAAGTGCTTCGGCCATGACGGTCCTCATTTCGTTACGCGGGCGACAATGACCCGCCATCGCCGATAAAACCAGCCTCGCCGCGTAACGGTTCCGTCACCATCGCGCATGGCGGGCGATTGCGCCACGCGGAGGGCGTCGCTAACAGCCTTGCGCAACGCAGGACGCTGCCATCCGGGAGACTTATCGCCATGACCGCCATCATCGACGTCCACGCTCGCGAGATCCTCGATAGCCGTGGCAATCCCACGGTCGAAGTCGATGTGACGCTCGAGGACGGAAGCTTCGGCCGGGCGGCGGTGCCATCCGGCGCCTCGACGGGTGCGCATGAGGCGGTCGAGCGCCGCGATGGCGACAAGGCGCGCTATGGCGGCAAGGGCGTGCTGAACGCGGTCAAGGCGGTCAACGGCAAGATCGCCAAGGCCATTTCGGACTATGAGGCCGAAGACCAAGCCGAGATCGACGCGGCGATGATCGCGCTCGACGGCACCGACAACAAGTCAAAGCTCGGCGCCAACGCCATCCTCGGCGTCAGTCTTGCGGTCGCCAAGGCGGCCGCCGACAGCCGCGGGTTGCCGCTCTACCGCTATGTCGGCGGCGTCTCGGCGCATGTTTTGCCGGTGCCGATGATGAACATCATCAATGGCGGCGAGCATGCCGACAATCCGATCGATTTCCAGGAATTTATGATCGTGCCGCACGGTGCGGACACGCTTGCCGAGGCCGTGCGCTGGGGCGCCGAGATCTTTCATACGCTCAAGAAGGGCCTGCATGATGCCGGCCTCTCGACCTCGGTGGGCGACGAAGGCGGCTTCGCGCCCAATATCGGCTCGACCACGGATGCGCTCGACTTCATCCTCAAGTCGATCGAGAAGGCCGGCTACAAGCCTGGCGAACAGGTCGCGATCGCGCTCGATTGCGCGGCGACCGAGTTTTTCAAGGACGGCGCCTATGTGATGGCGGGCGAGGGCAGGACGCTCAGCCCCGACGAGATGGCCGCCTATCTCGCCGATCTTGCCGCCAAATATCCGATCTGGTCGATCGAGGACGGCATGGCCGAGGACGATTGGGCGGGCTGGAAGACGCTGACGACGCTCGTCGGCAACAAGGTCCAGCTGGTCGGCGACGATCTCTTCGTCACCAATCCCAAGCGGCTGAAGCGCGGCATCGACGAGGGCATCGCCAACTCGCTGCTCGTCAAGGTCAACCAGATCGGCTCGCTAACCGAGACGCTCGAGGCGGTGTCGATGGCGCAGCGCGCGCGCTACACCGCGGTGATGTCGCACCGCTCGGGCGAGACCGAGGACGCGACGATCGCCGATCTCGCGGTCGCGACCAATTGCGGGCAGATCAAGACCGGCAGCCTCGCGCGCTCGGACCGGCTCGCCAAATATAACCAGCTGATCCGGATCGAGGAGGAGCTGGGTGGGGCAGGTCGCTATGCGGGCCGTGCTGCATTTGCGACCAATGTCGGCTGAATAGCGCTTGAGTCGGCGGGCGTTTGCCACAATAATGCCCGCCCATGCGCAGACCCGATCCTATCGCCATCATCAAGGCCGCGGCAGCGCCTGCGCTGGCGCTGCTGGTGATCGGTAATTTCGCGGGTTACGCGATTGCGGGCCCGAATGGGCTGCTGGCGCTGGGTGACTATCAGCACCAGCTCGCGGTCCGCAAGGCGCAGCTGGCGCAGGTCGAGGCGCAGCGCAATGCGCTCGCGCATCGCGTCGCGCTGCTCGATGCGCGCCACGTCGATCCCGACATGGCGGACGAGCTGGTGCGCCGCGACATGGGTCTGGCGCGTCCCGATGAAGTGATCATCCCTACGCCCTGACGGGCGGTCTATACGCCTGCCGGATGCCGTATCGTTTTGCGTGCGGCTTGCCGTTGCGGAATCGGTCGGTGGGCGTATATCGCGCCCATCTGAGACGCCAACCGAAGGGCCCCATCTTGGCGAGACCGTCCACGAAGAGCGCTGCCGTTCCCAAAATCGAGCCGGAGGCCGTCTTGACGCCCAACCGCGAACGCCCCGCCGAGCCGAACCGCTATGAGCCGAGCAAGGCCGAGCTGCTCGAATTCTACCGACAGATGGTGCTGATCCGCCGCTTCGAGGAGCGCGCCGGCCAGCTGTACGGCCTTGGCCTGATCGGCGGCTTCTGCCATCTCTACATCGGCCAGGAGGCGGTCGCGGTCGGGCTGCAGTCCGCGCTCGACAATGAAAAAGACAGCGTGATCACCGGCTATCGCGACCATGGCCACATGCTCGCCTATGGCATCGATCCCAAGATCATCATGGCCGAACTCACCGGGCGCCAGTCGGGCATCTCGAAGGGCAAGGGCGGCTCGATGCACATGTTCAGCGTCGAGCATAAATTCTACGGCGGCCACGGCATCGTCGGCGCGCAGGT
>NZ_CALMAW010000074.1 GCF_937859915.1 uncultured Sphingomonas sp.
CCCCCCGCCCGCGCGAGCAGCCCCTCGGCGAGCGCGTCGGCGAACGGCCGATGCGCCGGCACGCTGAACACCGCGGGCGCGGCGCGCTCAGCCACCCTTGAGCATGTCCTCGGCGACCGCGATCGCGGACGGCGTGCCGACGTCGCACCATAGCCCCTGATGGACCACGCCGAAGGCACGATCGGCGGCGATCGCGCGGTCCCACAACAGGTTCATCGAGAAGGCACCGTCCGGCGCCCCCGCGAGCAGCCGCGGCGAGATCAGCTGGACCCCGGTATAGACGAACGGCGCGACGCGGCGCGGCTGGCGACGCTTAAGACGGCCCTCGGCATCCATGTGGAAGTCGCCCTGCCCGCTATGCGCGGTCGCCCGCGCCAGCGGGACGACGAGCAGCAGCGCATCCATCCGGTCGTCGTCCCAGCGATTGGCGAGCAGGCGCAGCGTGTCGACCGGCCCGTCGACCCAGAAATTGTCGGTGTTGATGACGTAGAACGGCAGATCGCCCAGCAGTGGCCGCGCATGAACCACGCCGCCGCCGGTCTCGAGCAGTTCGCGACGCTCGTCCGAGATCGCGATGTCAAGCCCGTGCGCGTGGCGGCGGACATGCGCCTCGAGCGCGTCGGCGAGATAATGGACGTTGACCACCGCGCGGCGGACGCCGGCCGCGCGCACCCGGTCGAGCGCATGATCGAGCAGCGCACGCCCCGCCACCTCGACCAGCGGCTTGGGCCGCGTCGCGGTCAGCGGGCGCATCCGCTTGCCGAGCCCGGCGGCGAGCATCATCGCGGTCTCGGGCAGCGCCTGCTCGCGATGCGGATCGGGACGCAGCGACAGCGTCTTGGCGAAGCGGCTCATGCGGACGTCTTCCTCCAGGCGGCGGCCCGCATCTCGGCGGGCACGTTCGCGGCGAACCATTGGGTGACGGGCGCCAGCGCAGGATGCGCCAGATTGCGTTCGAGATAGCCCCACACGCGCGGCTGCATCGGCAGATAGCTGCGCTTGCCGTCGCGCTTCCACAGCCGCGTGAAGATGCCGAGGATCTTGGTGTTGCGCTGGGCGCCGAGGATCTCATAGGCGCAGCGCAACGCATCGACGTCGTCGATGCCCGCCTCCTGCGCGTAAACCGTCAGCATCTCGGCCTCGAGCGCGGACGACACGTCGCGCCGCGCATCCTGGAGCAGCGAGACGAGATCATAGGCGCGGTGGCCGGCGAGCGCGTCCTGAAAGTCGAGCAGGCCGAGCCGGCGCAGCCCGGCGCGCTCGAGCAGAAGGATGTTGTCGACATGATAGTCGCGCAGCACCAGCACGCGCGGCGACGGCGTGGCGACCTGCGTCAGCACCTGGTCCCAGGCCCGGGTCCAGCCGTCGAGATCGACCGCGAGCCCGACCGCGGGCGCATACCATTCGGGGAACAGCCCGATCTCGCGGCGCATCACGGCGATGTCGTAGGCGGGCAGATCGGCGGGCACCGGCTGCTCGGCGAGGCGCGCGAGCAACGTCACCGCATCGCGATAGATCGCCGCCTCGCCGTCGCCACCACCCCGCAGCAGCGGGCCGACGAGGCGGTCGCCGAAATCCTCGAGCAGCAACAGCCCGCCGTCGCGGTCGACCGCCAGCGCCTCGGGCGCCGACAGGCCAAGGCCGCCAAGATGCGCGGCGATCGCGAGAAACGGAGTCACATCCTCCTGCTCGGGCGGCGCGTCCATCAGCACCGCGGTGCTGCCGTCGAGGACGACGCGGAAATAGCGCCGGAACGAGGCGTCGCCGGCGAGCGGCAGGATCGTCGCGCCCGCCCAGCCGTACGCGGCGAGGAAGGCGGGGGCGTGCGCGGGGGGAATCATCGCGCCGGGCCCGCCGAGGGCTTGGGTGGGTGGGGAGGCCATCGCGCCTCCCATGCCGCCGGCGCGGCCCAAGTCAAGCGGCGGCCGCCGGCGGCGTCGGGCGCGAGCGTCAGGCGGAGCGCGTGCGGCCACAGCCCAGCGCCGAGCCGCTCGGGCCATTCGATCAGCAGCGCGCCATCCTCGAGCCATTCCTCGAGGCCGAGTTCCTCGGCATCCTCCGGCGCGTTCAACCGGTAGAGGTCGACATGCGCGACGGGCAAGACGACCTCGGGCGGCGCGTAGGGCTGGACGATCGCGAAGGTCGGGCTCGGCGCCTCCTCGGCGAGACCGAGCGCGGCTAGTGCGCCGCGCGCCAGACTCGTCTTGCCCGCGCCGAGATCGCCGAACAAGGCGACGACGTCGCCGGCACGCAGCAAACCGCCGAGCATGTGGCCGAGCATCTCGGTCGCGGCGGCATCTGGCAGCGCCAGCACGCCCTCGCTCACGGACGCGCCCGCGGCAGATGCAGAGTCACCGTCGTCCCCTCGCCCTTCGCCGATTCGAGGCTGACGCTGCCGCCATGCGCCTCGACATAGTGGCGCGTCAGCGGCAGGCCGAGCCCGATCGAGCCCTCACGGCGATTGCCGCGCGCCCCGGCGCGGTGGAAGGGATCGAAGGCGCGCGCCTGTTCCTCGGGCGAGATCCCCTCGCCATCGTCCGACACCACCACCGTCGCCTGCTCGGCATCACCCGCCGCATGGAACAGGATGCGGCCGCCCTCGGGGGTGTAATCGACGGCGTTGCGCAGCACATGGTCGATCGCCTGGCGCAGCCGCCGCACATCGCCCGTCACCACGCCCGAGGACGGTTCGATCGCGACGATCAGCTCAAGCTTGCGGCTCTTGACCTGGCCCGCCAGCTCGTCGAGCAGCCCCCGGCAGAGCCCGGCAAGCTCGATCGGCACCTGTTCGAGGTCGAGCCGGCCCGCCGCGCTGCGCGTCAGGTCGAGCACCTCGTCGACGAGCTGACCGAGCCGCGTCGCGGCGGTGAGGATCGAGCCGACATAGTCGCCCGCCCGGTCGCTGAGCGGGCCGGCAAAGCCCGCCGCGAGCATCTCGGCGAAGCCTCCGATCGAGGTCAGCGGCGTCTTCAGTTCATAGCTCATCGTCGCGACGAAGGCGGATTTGACGCGGTCACCCTCCTCAAGCGCGGCGGCGCGATCTCGAAGGGCTTGCTCGGCGCGCCGGCTGTCCGAAATGTCGAGCAGCGTGAACAATGCATTGCCGTCGGGCAGCGGCACCGCGGCGAACTGGAAGTGGCGGCCATCGGCGAAGGCGATGCGTCCCGCCCGGCTCTGCCGCTCACCGGTCGCGAGGCGCACCAGCTCGCGGATCAGCCCCGCGCGCGCCGGATTCGCCAGCCTCGGCCCGACCATGCCGACCAGCGCGTCGACGCGCGGGTGCCGCGCCAGCTCCTCCTCGGTCAGCGCCCAGACCTCGCGGAAGCGGTTGTTCCACAGATGCAGCCGGCCATCCGCGGCGAACACGCCGACCGCCTCGTTGAGGTTGTTGAAGGTCGCGGTGCGCACGCGCAGCAGCGTGTCCGCCTCCGAGCGCAGCCGCACCTGCTCGGTGCGGTCCTCGAAGATCATCAGCATGCCGCCGTCGGGCAGCGGTTGCCCCACGACGCGCAGATGCGTGCCCGAGGGCAGCTGCCACGCCTCCTCCTGCGCGGTCTCGGACAGGAACCAACGCCGCCGCTCGGCCTTCCAGCCGGGAAAGTCGCGCGCGGCGGGCAGTCGGTCGGCCTCGCGCATGCGCTCGAGCACACGATCGAATTCGGGGCGGTCGGCGAGCCATTCGGGCAGCATCGCGAACAGCCGCTGGAACGCCGAGTTGGAGAAGACCAGATGGCGGTCGGCGGCGAATTGCGCGACGCCCGCCGACAACCGGTCGAGCATGTCGCGCTGCGCCTCCTCGAAGCGGACGAGGTCGGCGCGCGCACGCTCGACCTCCTCGACGTCGAGCGCATAGCCCGCGATCCCGCTCGCACCGAGCGGCACGTCGACGACGCGCAGCGTCCGCCGCTCGCCGCCGATCGTCGCGGGTACGGTGCGCACCGTCATCTCGCCCTCGTCGCGCGCGATCGCCGCCGAGGCGATCGGGCCGCCCGCGCCCTGCGCCTCGATCAGCTCGAGCCCGCGCGCGATCACCTCATGCGCGCTCTCGCCGTCGACGGCATGGACATAGGCGGAGTTGACCAGGCTGAGCCGCAGATCGGGACCGCGGTGCCACATCGGGATCGGCGCCGCCTCGATCAGCCCGGCAAGCGCGTCGAGTGCGCCGGCGAGCCGCTCGCGCTCGGCGGTGAGCCGCGCAATCTCCTCCTCGCTCTCGGTCGAATCGAACAGCCACAGCAGCGCCGCCCCCTCGCCCAGCGCCGGCGCCGCGGGCCTGCCGCGCACCATCAGCACCCGGCTCGCCCCGCGCGGTCGCACCGCCCGTGCGAACGACGCGCCACTGCGCTGCGCGGCATGGACGTCATGCGCAAAGGCCTCGGCATCCTGGGGGTCGAGCCCCGCGGACAGATCGGCGAGCGACCGCGGCGCGCGATCGAGGCCGAACCAGTCGGCGGCCCGCTCATGCGCGCGCAGGCGGCCGTCGGCGGACACCAGCATCGGCAGCGCGGGCGCGCCGGCCAGCATCGTGCGCAATCGGTTCAATTCGGTGACGGCCGCCCTGGCCGCGGCGTGACGACGCCAGCCGATCGTCACCGCAACGATCGCGGCGGCCAACCAAACGGCGAGGATCAGTCCCGCCACTGTCGCGTGGAGCGTATCGAGCTGGATCACGTCACGCCCACTCGCCCCTTCGTGGCTTCACCTCGACGTCCCCCATCGGGACTGTCTAGGCAAGATGGAGCCGGAGCGAAAGCAGCGATGCCGCCCGAGATCGCTCCCGCACGGCATCGCTGGTTATGCCTATCGCTGATCGGAGGAAACGCGGTCCCATTTCGTCACCCCGGCTCGACGGCCGGGGTGGTGGGGCCGCGCGTCTGCGATCAGTAGCGGTAGTGATCCGGCTTGAACGGGCCTTCGGTCGAGACGCCGATGTAGCCGGCCTGCTTGGCGGTCAGCTTCGACAGCTTGACGCCGAGCTTGTCGAGGTGGAGCGCCGCGACCTTCTCGTCGAGATGCTTCGGCAGGACATAGACCTGGTTCGAATAATTCTCGCCCTTGGTCCACAGCTCGATCTGCGCGAGCGTCTGGTTGGTGAAGCTCGCCGACATCACGAACGAGGGGTGGCCCGTCGCGCAGCCGAGGTTCACCAGGCGGCCCTTGGCGAGGATGATGATCTGCTTGCCGTCGGGGAACTTGACCAGATCGGTGCCGGGCTTGACCTCGGTCCAGGCGTAGTTGGAAAGCGCCGCGATCTGGATCTCGCTGTCGAAGTGGCCGATGTTGCAGACGATCGACATCGGCTTCATCGCCGCCATATGCTCGGCGGTGATGACGTCGGCATTGCCCGTCGCGGTGACGAAGATGTCGGCGCGCTCGACGGCCTCTTCCATCGTCACGACCTCGAAGCCCTCCATCGCCGCCTGCAGCGCGCAGATCGGATCGACTTCGGTAACCATCACGCGCGCGCCGCCGTTGCGGAGCGACTGCGCCGAACCCTTGCCGACGTCGCCGAAGCCGGCGACGCAGGCGACCTTGCCGGCGAGCATGACGTCGGTGGCGCGACGGATCGCGTCGACCAGCGATTCCTTGCAGCCGTAGAGATTGTCGAACTTCGACTTGGTGACCGAGTCGTTGACGTTGATCGCGGGGAAGGGCAGCTCGCCCTTCTTGGCGATCTCGTAGAGGCGGTGGACGCCGGTCGTGGTCTCTTCCGAGACGCCCTTGAGGTTCTTGACGGTCTCGGTCAGATAGCCGGGCTTGCGGATCAGGAAGGCTTTCAGCGCACGCTGGAACTCGACCTCTTCGTCATTCTCGGGCTCGCCCAGCGTCGCGCCGGCCTCGAGCTTGGCGCCCCACAGCGCGAACATCGTGGCGTCGCCGCCATCGTCGAGGATGATGTTGGCGGTCTGGCCGGAGCCGTCGACGTCCCAGTCGAAGATCGAGCCGACATAGTCCCAATAGTCCGCGAGGCTTTCGCCCTTGATCGCGAACACGGGCACGCCGGTCGCGGCGATCGCGGCGGCGGCATGGTCCTGCGTCGAGAAGATGTTGCACGTCGCCCAGCGGACGTCGGCGCCGAGCGCGGTCAGCGTCTCGATCAGCACCGCGGTCTGGATCGTCATGTGCAGCGAACCGGTGATGCGCGCGCCCTTGAGCGGCTGCGACGGACCGAACTCGCTACGCAGCGACATCAGGCCGGGCATTTCGGTCTCGGCGATGTTGATCTCGGCGCGGCCGAAATCGGCGAGGCTGATGTCGGCGACGACATAGTCGTGGGCGGGCGTCTGGATGGCAGTGGCCACGAAGGGGGCTCCCGGTATTTGATGCGGCCCAGCGACGTGCGGCCGACGATGCCCGCGATCTAGCGACCGGCAGGCGCAAATGCAAATATAAAGATATCCTTATATGTGTCGCTCGGCTGTCACATCGCCGTCAGGCATGGCCGCTCTCGGCGGACAACATCCGCGTGTCGATGCCGGCTGCGGCATAGCCTGCGGTCCAGCGCTGCGACACGCGCTCGTCGAAGATCAGCGCATCGTCGCCGGGCACGCCGAACCAGCCGTGGCGCGCCATCTCGGCGTCGAGCTGGCCCGCGCTCCAGCCGGCATAGCCCAGTGCCGCCAGCCAGCGTGTCGGCCCGCGCCCCTCGGCCAGCGCGCGCAAAATGTCGAGCGTGGCGGTCAGCCGCCAGCGGCCGGCGACGTCGATACTGCCCTCGCCGCCCCAATCGTCGCTGTGGATGACGAAGCCGCGATGCGGCTCGACTGGCCCACCCCTATGCAGCCGCGCGTCGGGCGCCTGGCCCGGATCGACGTCGAGCTGGCGCATCAGCGCATGCAGCCCGATCTCGGGCACCAGCGATCCGATGCCGATGCCGAGTGCCCCATTCTCGTCATGCACGCACATCGCGATCACCGCGCGTTCGAATCGGGAATCGCCGATGCCGGGCATGGCGAGCAGCAACTGACCGACGAGAAAGGGAGGACTCTGCATGACTTTGGTCTAGCCCGATGTCCCATTCAGGTCCAATTCCCGCTCCGTGACGCAGCGTTCACGTGTCGCGAAGACATCGCGCGCTATGGCGACCCCGCATGTCCGCGTCCTCGCCCGCCGTCTCGATCATCGTGCCCGCCTGGGGCGCCGCGCATCTCGTCGGCGAGACGCTGGCGTCGATCCAGCGCCAGGATTTCGACGATTGGGAAGCGATCGTCGTCGACGATGGCGCACCCGACGACGTCGCCGGCGCGGTGGCGCCCTTCGTCGCGGCAGATCCGCGCATCCGCTTCCTCGCCACCCGTCATGGCGGCGTCTCCGCGGCGCGCAACCATGCGATCGCCGCGGCACGCGCGCCGCTGATCGCGCTGCTCGACGGCGACGACACCTACCGTCCCGGCTATCTTCGCATCATGACCGCGGCGATCGATGCCGATCCGGGGCTGGGGCTGGTCACCTGCGACGCGATCTTCACCGGACAAGCGGCGCGCGAGGGCCATCGCTATTCGGACTATTGGCCGCAGCCCGGGGGTGCGACGCTCGACGCGGTACTCACCCGCCGCTTCAACATCTTCATCGCGTGCATCATTCGCCGCGCGGCGATCGACGCGGTCAACGGCTTCGACGAAACGCAGCCGTCGAGCGAGGATCTCGACCTGTGGATTCGCATCCTCGAACGGGGCTGGCGCGTCGGCCGGGTGGCCGAACCGCTGGTCAGCTATCGCCGCCGGTCGGGCTCGCTGTCGTCGGCGACGCTGCGGCTGCGCCGGGCGACGGTCGCGATGTACGAAAAGGCCGCCGTTCGCCTCGCCGGCCGGCCCGAGGCTGACACGGCGCGCGCGATGGCGGCGCAGACGCGCGACGAGGCAGCGTGGGTCGAGGGCGAGGACATGGTCATCGCGGGGCGCGTCGCCGCCGGGATCGACCTGCTGCACGGCGCGCGCGCGGGGCGCCGGTC
>NZ_CALMAW010000075.1 GCF_937859915.1 uncultured Sphingomonas sp.
GCCTTCACCGCGGCCCTGGCGGCGGCGATGTCGGGATTGTTGGCGATCGCGGTGTCCTCGGCCCGGTCGGGCGTGTCGGGCAGCGGCGGCAGCGGCGGCGGCTGGTCGAGCACGGTCGCGCTCATCCCGATCACCCGGCGGTAATTCTCCTCGCTGTTGACGAGGTTCGAGCGCGCGGTGGTGAGCTGGGCATTGCCGTCCTCGAGCCGGGCGCGCGACTGGGCGACGTCGGTGCGGGTCAGGCTGCCGGCGGCGAACTGGTCGTTGGTGGCGTCGAGGTTGGTCTGGAGCACCTTGATGTTGTTGATGTCGAGCTGGACGATCGCGCGGTCGCGCAGCACGTCCATATAGGCCGAGACCGCCTGGACGAGCACGTCGCCCTCGGTCGCGCGGAGCTGCTCGCGGCCCGAATCGACGCGCGCGTCGTCGGCGTGGATCTGATTGCGGACCCGCCCGCCCTGGTAGAGCGGCACGCTGAGCTGGACGCCGGCGCTGAGGAAACGGTTGAAGGTCTGGACCTGCCGCAGACCCTGCAGCCCCTGCGTGTAGCTCGCGCTGCCGGCGACGGTCGGGCGGCCCGACGCGCGGACGATCGCCGACTGCTCGTCGGTGGCGCGAAGCTGTGCGCGCTGGCCGGTCAGCGTCGGATTGTCGCCATAGGTCGCAACCAGCGCCTCGGCGAGAGTCGTCGCCTGCGCCGCAGCAGGCGCCAGCATTCCCATGACGAGCGCGATCATTGCCGCGCCCGCCCCTGCCCCCGCCCGGATCATGCCCCCTCCGTTCGTGCTAGAAAGTGAAAGCCGGCGCCGGCGTGAAGCCGGGGAGCGGCACGGTATCGATATCGGCAAACGCCCGCAGCCCGACGCTCGCGCCGGCCCTGCGACCGACCGACAGCCGGCTGACGCCGCGCTCGAGGATCGCGGTCACGAGACGGCCATCCTCGACCATCTGCTCGATCAGCGCCGACGGCACGCGCTCGACGCCGCCGTCGATATAGACGATGTCATAGGGGGCGTTGGCGGGCGCACCCGCGGCGAGCGGACCATCGACGAAGTCAACCGCGACGCCTCCGCCGAGCGCGGCCTTGGCGGTGGCCAGCATCGCGGCGTCGTCGACGACGGTCACGACGCAGCCGAGCGTGACGAGCAGCGCGGCGACATAGCCGCTCGCCGCGCCGACGACGAGCGCGCGCTCGCCCGGCCGCGGGTCGGCGGCGTCGAGCAGGCGCCCGGTCGCCGCCGGCGGATTAAGCCCGCGGCCGCCGCCCAGCGGCACGATCGTGTCGCGATAGGCGAGCGCGCCCTGCCCTTCGCCGACGAATGTCTCGCGCGGCACCAGCGCCATGGCGGACAGCACCGCGATGTTGGCCACCAGATTGGGGCGGAGCTGGTTCGAGACCATCGCGCGCCGAAGCCGGTCATATTCCTGTTCGCTCATGATCGCAGACCTCGCACAACTGTATTAGATTGGCAATACACTTATTCCTGAGGCCGATCTCTACGGCGTCGCTGGCATCGCTGCAACGGCGCAGCGGGACGGTATCGGCGCCGTTGCTGCAGCGTATCGATCGATCGGACCGGAATGGACATGAATATCCTCATTTCGCAGGACGAACGATGGTCGTATCCGGTCGACTGTGGTCGACACGCATCGGAGCGGCGCCGTCACGAAGCTGAAACATATAGCAGCCATCCGGCGACATCCGGCGGACCGGTCTTCACCCCCATCTCGAGGCTCTTCATGCGCATCCCCGCCTTCGCCGCGACGCTTCTCGCCACGCTCGCGGCGGGCGCCGCGTTGGCCGTTCCGCCGCCGGTCCGGCCCAAGTTGATCGTCGCCATCTCGGTCGACCAGTTCGCCTCGGAACTCTACCGCCATTATCTGCCGACCTATACGGGCGGGCTGAAGACGCTGTCGGGCGGAGTCGCCTTTCCGGTCGGCTACCAGAGCCATGCCGCGACCGAGACGTGCCCCGGCCATTCGACGATCCTGACCGGTCGCCACCCCGCCGCGACCGGGATCATCGCCAACAGCTGGTTCGACGCCAAGACCGGTTCGACCGTCTATTGCGTCGCCGCGCCGGGCTCGTCCGATCCCAATGCGCGCGGGCCGCAGAACATGCACGTCACCACGCTCGGCGACTGGGTCAAGGCGGCCGAGCCCGGCGCGCGCTCCTTTGCGGTCTCGGGCAAGGACCGCGCCGCGATCACGATGGCGGGCAAGCATGCCGACGGCGTCTATTGGTGGGTCGACGGCGAAGGGTTCACCACCTCGTCCTTCGCCGGCCCCGCGACGCCGGCGGTGACACGCCCGGCCGAGGCGTTCGACACCGCGACCTTCGCGGGCTGGGCGCGCGCCAAACCGGTGCTGTGGCAGCAGGCATCGGCCGCCTGCGCCGCGCTCGAAAAGCCCGCGACGTTCGGCAAGATCGCGCTGTCGGGCCATGTGCCGCCCGATCTCGCGGTCCAGGCCGAGGCCAATCCGCATTTCGCCGCGACCACCGACTTTCAGGACAATCTGCGCGCCTCGCCGCTGTTCGACCAGCTCGCCGTCGCCTTTGCCGAACAGGTGATCGCCGACAACAAGCTCGGCCACGGCCCGGCCACCGACGTGCTCGCGCTCAGCCTCTCGGCGAACGACTATGTCGGCCACCGCTACGGCAATGGCGGCCCCGAAATGTGTGTCCAGCAGGCGACGCTCGATGCGACGTTGGGGGGCTTCCTCGATCATCTGAAGGCGCTCGGCGTGCCGGTGATGGTGGTGATGACCGCCGATCATGGCGCGACCGACGCCGCCGAGCGCGAGCATGACCATGATCCCGACGCCTCGCGGCTCGACAGCCCGGCGTTCGTCGCCAAGCTCAACAAGAGCGTCGAGCAGACGCTCGGCCTCTCCTACGAGCCGATCGTCGGCGACGACCCGCAGCAGCTCACCATCAACGTCGGCAACGACTCCGCCTTGCGCGACAAGGTGCGCGACGCGACCATCGCCTGGCTCAGGCAGCAGCCCGAGGTTCGCGCTGTCTATCCGCGCGCCGAAGTGGCCGCAGCGACGGTGGCACCGGGT
The DNA here is from genome assembly GCF_937859915.1 of uncultured Sphingomonas sp. GTDB lineage: Bacteria > Pseudomonadota > Alphaproteobacteria > Sphingomonadales > Sphingomonadaceae > Solisphingomonas. The sequence continues at coordinate 3,067 of NZ_CALMAW010000075.1, forward strand.
ACCGATCCGTCGACGCTGACGACGCTCCAGCGCTTCCACGAGAGCTACGACGCGGAGCGTTCGGGCGACATCGCGGTGGCCTATCGCCCCCGCACCAGCTTCGGCATGCCGCGCGGGCCCGGCGACGTCGTCGCCGGCCACGGCTCGCCCTGGGATCATGACCGCCAGGTGCCGATCCTGTTCTGGTGGCCCGGCGTCCCCGCCGACACCCGTGCCACCCCGATCGAGACCGTCGACATCGCGCCGACGCTCGCCGCGATCGCGCAGGTGCCGACCCCGCCGGTCGACGGCCGCTGCGTCGATCTCGGTGGGAACTGCCGCTAGGCCACGCCGAGATCGGCATCCACATCGTCATGCCGGACCTGATCCGGCATCCGGAGCTGCGGCGCTGCGGATCGAAGCCGTGGATCCCGATCACGGCTGGGATGGCGATAGCAAGGCACATCGCAGCTTGACGGCGCCGGCCCAACACGCGACGGGTCCGGAACGAATGCACCTGTCCGGAGAAAGCCGATGCCCGGAGACGTTGATCGCAACGCACCGACCCCCGACACGGCGACGCTGCTCAAGCGCAACCCCGTCCAGGCGCTGACCATCGCAGTCGTGCTGGCCGCGACCGCGGGTGCCTTCGCCTATGTCGGCGGCTTTGTCACCCCGCATCGGCTGGGTGCCAACCATTTCGTCGACGCGATGCAGACCGCCGCGGGCGGACCGCACGCGGGCTTCCGGCGCGCGCATGCCAAGGGGATCTGCATCGCGGGATCGTTCGTCGGGGCGGCACCCGGCCGCGCGATCTCGAAGGCGGCGGTGTTCGGCGGCGCGATCGTCCCGGTCACCGGCCGCTTCGCCGAGGCAGCGCCCGATCCCTTCGCCAAGGATTCGTCCGAGGCGGTGCGCAGCATGGCGCTGCGGCTGCAGCCAGCGGGCGCACCCGAATGGCGGATGGCGATCAACGACACGCCGGGCTTGCACGTCTCGACGCCGCAGGCCTTTTACGACAATGTCGTCGCCTCGACCCCCGATCCCGCGACCGGCAAGCCCGATCCCGCCAAGATGCAGGCGTTCCTCGCCCAGCATCCCGAGACGGTCGCCTTCCTTGCGCGTATGAAGGCGCGCAAGCTCGCCTCGGGCTTCTTCGACGATACCTACAACAGCGTCGACGGCTTCCTGTTCGTCGCGCCGGACGGGACCAAGCGGCTGGTCCGCTGGTCGATGGAGGCGGAGGAGCCGTTCGCGACGCTCACCCCCGCCGAGCGCGACGCCAAGCCCGCCAACTATATGTTCGACGACCTGCTCGCCCGCGTCCGCCGGGGCCCGGTCAAGTGGCGGCTGGTCGCGACGCTGGCGCAGCCGGGCGACCCCAACCGCGCCGCCGAGGTCTGGCCCGCCGATCGCCCCCGCGTCGTGATGGGCGAACTGACGATCGACCATGTCGAGAGCGAGGCGACGGGCAATTGCCAGGACGTCAATTTCGATCCGCTGGCGCTGCCGCCGGGCATCGCGCCGTCGGACGATCCGATCCCGTTCGCGCGCTCGGCGGTCTATTCGGTGTCCTTCCGCCGGCGCTCGGGCGAGCACAAGCCGCCCAGCGCGGTCGCCAATCAATCGGCAGGAGCCCGGTCATGAGCCGCCCCGCGCACCGCTTCACCTTGCTCTCCCGACTGCTGCACTGGACGATGGCGGCGCTGGTGCTGGCGATGCTGTTCATCGGCATCGGCATGGTGAGCACCGTCTCGCCGCGCTATGCGGGCCTTGTCTCGGTCCACAAGTCGATCGGGATCCTCATCCTGGTGCTGGTCGCGATCCGGCTGGTCAACCGGCTGCTCAACCCGCCGCCGCCGCTGCCCGCCGACCTGCCGCGCGTGCAGGTGATCGCGGCGACGGCATCGCACTGGCTGCTCTATTGTCTGATGTTCGCGCTGCCGCTGGTCGGCTGGGCGATGCTGTCGGCGGCAGGTTCGCCGATCGTGGTGTTCGGCGGGCTCCATCTGCCGCCGATCCTGCCGCACGACGTCGCGGTCTTCGCGGTGCTGCGGACCGCGCACACGGTGCTCGCGCTGCTGCTGTTCGCGACCTTCCTCGCGCATCTCGGCGCCGCGCTGTTCCACGCGCTGATCCGTCGCGACGAGGTGCTGCCGAGCATGGTGTAGCCCCGTTCCCGTTCGGGGTGCGTCCTTTTCCTCTGTTCGGGCTGAGCGCAGTCGAAGCCGCGCCGGACGGTGGCGGCACTCCGACGTCGCTCGGTGCGGAACGGCTTGTGGGATGGCGCGGCCGTATAGAGTGATGCGTCCGCGCCACGCCGCTAGCGGAATTTGCGCGGCTTTCGGCTTTGCAATCTTGCCGTAGCGTGAGCCCGGCCAAGCGGTCGCTAAGGGGGACGCATGGCGGGACAGACTTCACTTCGCTCCAGACTGATTCACGCGCCGGTGGGGGTCGCGCTGCTGCTGTCGGCAGTGACGCCCGCGACCGCGCAGAAAGCGGCCCGGCCGGCGCCGCCGCCGCAGTCCGACGACGAGGACTCCGGGATTGTCGTCAACGGCGTCCGCCCGCCGCTGCCCGGCGCGGTGGTCGGCGACATTCCCCCCGAGCTGCAATACAGCCCCGCCGACATCCGCGCTTATGGCGTCTCGTCGGTGTCGGACCTGCTCAACGAGCTTGCCCCCGAAATCCGATCCGATCGCGGGCGCGGGAGCAGCTCGCCCGTGGTGCTGCTCAACGGCCGGCGCATCTCGGCGTTCAGCGAGATCCAGGACATCCCGACCGAGGCGATCCTGCGCGTCGACATCCTGCCCGAGGAGGTCGCGCTCAAATATGGCTACACCGCCGACCAGAAGGTGGTGAACATCGTACTGCGCCGCCGCTTCCACTCGATCACCGGCGAGGCCAACGGGCTGACCACCACCGACGGCGGCGCCGAGAGCGGCACCGGCGACTTCAACGTCCTGCGCATCCGCGGCGACAACCGTCTCAACCTCGATCTCAAGGCGACGGACACCGCCGCGCTCAGGGAAAGCCAGCGCGACATCGTCTCGTCGACCACCGGTCGCCCCTATGATCTCGTCGGCAACGTCACCGGGGTCGGCGACGGCGATCTGGCCGCGCTCGGCATGCCGGCCGGCCAGCCCGTCTCCGTCGCGGGCATCCCTGCAGCGATCGCGGCCGGGGGCGCGCCGACGCTCGCCGGCTTCGCGGGCACCGCCAACGATCCCAACGTCACCGACATCACCCCCTATCGGACGATCGGCTCGTCGGCGAAGACGGTGTCGCTCAATTCGGTGCTCGCACATCCGTTCGGCAAGCATGTCAACGCGACGCTCAACGGCACCTTCGGCTACAGCGATTCGGGATCGCTGCGCGGGCTGCCGTCGGCCAATCTCCTGGTGCCCTCCGACGATCCGTTCAACCCGTTCGGGCAAGACGTCGACGTCGCGCGCTATCTCGGCACCGATGCGCTGCGCCAGGACATCCAGACGATCACCGCGCATCTCGGCACCACGGTCAACGCCGACGTCGCCAAATGGCGGCTCTCCTTCACGGCGGGCTATGATTATGGCGACACGCGTACCGACACCGACACCGGGCTCGACACCAGCGCGCTGCAGGCGGCGCTCGCCGACGGCGATCCGACGGTCGATCCGTTCGGGACGCTGCCCGCGTCGCTGATCGGCGGTCGAACGAAGCAGATGGCGACCGCCATCTCCAACGCGGGCAATGTTCAGTTCGTCGCCAACGGCCCGGTGTTCGACGTGCCTGCCGGCCCGCTCTCGACCAGCCTCAAGGCCGGATTCACCGACAGCGGCTTCGACACCCGCTCCGATCGCGGCGGCGTCGTCCAGCGCACCAGCCTGTCGCGCAGCGATGCCAGCGCGCAGCTCAACATCGACCTGCCGATCGCCAGCGCCAAGCATCATTTCCTGCCGTTCCTCGGCACGCTGTCCGCCAACACCAACCTCGCGGTCGATCATTATAACGACTTCGGTACCGAGACGACGCTTGGCTACGGACTCAACTGGACTCCGCACGACGGCATCACGCTGATCGCCTCGACCACGCACGACCATGGCATCCCGACCGTCCAGCAGCTCGCCGCGCCGGTCGTGGTGACGCCGCAGGTGCCGGTCTACGACTATCTCACCGGCCAGACCGTCAACGTCTCCGAGACCGCCGGAGGCAATGCCGGCCTGCAGGCGGACAGCCGCCATGTCGACAAGCTCGGGCTGACGCTCAAGCCGTTCAAGGCGATCGATCTCACGCTGTCGGCGAGCTACATCCGCAGCGACATCCGCAACGCGATCGCCGCCTTCCCCTCGCCCAGCGCGGCGATCGAGGCAGCCTTCCCGGACCGTTTCGTGCGCGATGCCGAGGGCGATCTCGACAGCATCGACGAGCGCCCGATCAATTTTGCGCGCGAGCGGCGGCAGGAGATTCGCTGGGGCGTCAATTTCACCCAAAAACTCAAGACCTCGCAGGCGCTGATCGACGCCTATCGCGCGCTGCGCGCCTCGGGCGCGTTCCAGCGGCCCGGTGGTGGTGG
>NZ_CALMAW010000076.1 GCF_937859915.1 uncultured Sphingomonas sp.
CGGCCCTGCCGCACGCGATCGAGCGCCGAGCGGCCGGGGCCGTAGATGCCGGGCAGGCGGAAGACGCGGCTGTCGTCGCGCCAGCCTTGCCACGCCGCGTCCGCCGCGACGCGCGCCGGGCGGCGGCCGGTGCCGGTGGCGCTCGATTCGTCGACCCAGGCGCCGCCGGCATCGCCATAGACCCCGGTCGAGGAGAGATAGCCGATCCAGCGCGCGGGCGAATCGGCGATCAGCGCGCCGTAGCGGGCGAGCACCGGATCCTCGCCGGCGTCGTCGGGCGGCACCGACGACAGGATATGCGTTGCCGCCGCGATCGCGGCGCGCACGCTGTCGGCGTCATCGAAGGCGAGGACGTCGGGGCCGGCGGCGCGGCGGGTCGCGATCACCTGCCAGCCTTCGGCGCGCAGCCGGGTGGCAAGACGCGATGCGGTATAGCCGAGACCGAAGATGAGCATTGTCGCCATGCCGTTCGTTGTAACCACGCAATCCCATCCCTAGAAAGCCCCCATGGACCAGCACGCCGCCCTCGCGATCCCGCCCGCCCCGATCCTCCGTCGCGACTATCGTCCGCCGGCGTGGGCCGTGCCGACCATCCATCTCGACGTCGATCTCGACCCCGCCGCGACCCGCGTCCGCGCCCGGCTCGACGTGACGCGCAACCCCGCGGCGGACGCGCCGCGCGACGCGCTCGCGCTCGACGGCGCACCGGGGATGCGGCCGCTGAGCGTCGCGGTCGACGGGCGGGCGCTCGGCGACGGCGACTGGCGGATCGTCGACGACCAGCTGCTGATCGACCTGCCCGGCGACGCGCATGTGATCGAGACCGAGGTGCTGATCGCGCCCGACAAGAACACGCAGCTGATGGGGCTCTACGCCTCGGGCGGCTTGCTGTGTACGCAGTGCGAGGCGCAGGGCTTCCGGCGCATCACCTTCTTCCCCGACCGCCCCGACGTGCTCAGCCGCTATTCGGTGCGGATGACCGCGGACCGCGCCGCCTATCCGGTGCTGCTCGCCAATGGCGACATGGTCGCCGACGGCGATGCGGGCGCGGGGCGGCATTGGGCGGAATGGTCCGATCCCTTTCCCAAGCCGTGCTATCTGTTCGCGATGGTGGCGGGCGACCTGCAGGTCAATGGCGACGTCTTCACGACGATGTCGGGCCGCACGGTCGAGCTCGGCATCTGGGTGCGCGAGGCCGATCTGCCGCGCACCGATCATGCGATGGCGGCGCTCAAGGCGGCGATGGCGTGGGACGAGCGCGTCTATGGCCGCGAATATGATCTCGGCGTGTTTAACATCGTCGCGGTCGCCGACTTCAACTTCGGCGCGATGGAAAACAAGGGCCTCAACATCTTCAATTCGCGCTACATTCTGGCCGATCCGGAGACCGCGACCGATGCCGATTACGACGCCATCGCGGGCGTCGTCGCGCATGAATATTTCCACAATTGGTCGGGCAATCGCGTCACCTGTCGCGACTGGTTCCAGCTCTCGCTGAAGGAAGGCTTCACCGTCTTCCGCGACCAGGAATTCTCCGCCGACCAGGGCAGCGCCGCGGTCAAGCGGATCGAGGATGTCCGCGTGCTGCGCGCGGCGCAGTTCCCCGAGGATGCGGGCCCGCTCGCGCACCCGATCCGGCCGGATTCCTACATGGAGATCAGCAACTTCTACACCGCGACGATCTACAACAAGGGCGCCGAGATCATCCGCATGATGCACAGCATCCTGGGCGCGGACGGCTTCCGGCAGGGCAGTGACCTCTATTTCGACCGCAACGACGGGACGGCGGCGACCTGCGAGGATTTCGTGCGCGCGATGGAGGACGCCAATGGCGCCGATTTCGCCGACTTCCGCCGCTGGTACAGCCAGGCCGGCACGCCGCGGCTGCGCGCGACGCTGACCCACGATGCCGGCACCGCGCGCGCGACGCTGACGCTCGAGCAGACCGTGCCGCCGACCCCCGGCCAGCCCGACAAGCAGCCGATGCCACTGCCGCTCCGGCTCGCGCTGTTTGGCGCGCGGAGCGCCGCGCCGATCGTGCCCGAGCGAGTCCATGTCCTCGACCAGCAGCGCGCGGAGATCCTGTTCGAAGGCGTCGACGAGCCGCCGGTGCTGTCGATCAACCGCGGCTTCTCGGCGCCCGTCGTGGTCGAGACCAACCGCACCACCGCCGATCTCGCCTTCCTGTCGGCGCATGACGACGATCCCTTCGCGCGCTTCGAGGCGATGCAGCAGCTGATGGTCGAGACGCTGATCGCCGCGATCGACGGCCGCACCGCCGACACCGCGCCGGTGATCGCCGCCATCCGCGGCACGCTCGCCGACGACACGCTGGATCCGGCCTTCGTCGCGGAGGCGGTGATGCTGCCGAGCGAATCCTTCCTCGGCGACCAGCTCGCGGTGATCGACCCCGCCGCGATCCGCCGCGCGCGCGAGTCGCTGCGCAGGCAGATCGGCCGCGATCTCGCCGACGACTGGCGCGCCGCCTATGCCGCGACCGCCGCCAACCGCTTCGAATATACGCCCGCGAGCAAGGGCGCGCGGCGGCTGCGCTCGGTGGCGCTTGCCTATCTGGCGGCAGGCGGGGCGGCGGACGCCCCGGCGCTGGCGCTCGCGCAATTCGAGGGCGCCGACAACATGACCGACCGCATCGGCGCGCTCGGCGTGCTCGCGAACGGCACCGAGCCCGAGCGCGACGTCGCCCTGGCGGCGTTCCACGCGCGCTATCAGGACGATGCGCTGGTGCTCGACAAATGGTTCACGACGCAGGCGCTGTCGGCGCGCGAGGACACCCCCGAGGCGGTCGAGGCGCTGGCGGCGCATGCCGACTTCACGCTGTCCAACCCCAATCGGATGCGCTCGCTGGTCGGCGCGTTCGCGGCCAACCAATATGCCTTCCACCACCCCTCGGGGCGCGGCTACCGCTTCGTCGCCGACATGATCCTGCAGGCCGACCCGCTCAACCCGCAGTCGGCGGCGCGGCTGGTCGGGCCGTTCGGGCGCTGGCGCCGGCTCGAGCCCGCGCGCTCGGCGCTGATGAAGGCCGAACTCGAGCGGATCACCGCGACGCCGGGCCTCAGCAAGGACGTGTTCGAGCAGGCGTCGAAGAGCCTGGCATAGGCCATCTCATCCTCCCCATGCCGCGCATGGGGAGGGGGACCGCCGCCGCCAGGCGGTGGTGGAGGGGTGTTCGCGCTGCTCTGGAAACGTTGCGCGTGCGGCGCTGCCCCTCCACCGCCTTCGGCGGTCCCCCTCCCCATCGTTGATGGGGAGGATCAAGAGGATTACCGCCCCACCCAGTCGGCCACCCGCGCGGCGACCGCATTCAGCGCGGGTGTCACTCCGCCGAGGTCGCCGCACGGTTCCCCGGCGCACGCCGGGGCCCAGGTCCACAGCCTGTGGTGGGCGCGGCGTTCGAACCGCGCGCGGGGGCCTGGGCCCCGGCGTTCGCCGGGGAACGGCT
>NZ_CALMAW010000077.1 GCF_937859915.1 uncultured Sphingomonas sp.
CGACAACCTGGTGGTCACCGAGTCTGCGCCTCCCGGCTCGGGCGGCGGCGGCGGGGTCAGCCGCAGCGCCAGCACCTCAAGCCGGCGCGTCTCGTGCACGGCGGGCACCGCGACGTTAAGATACAGCAGCGACGCGATGAGCCCACCGACGACGACCAGCGCCCCGGCGGCGGCAGGTCCCCGCGTACGGCCCGATGTCTGATAGGCGGAGCGTTGCCAGATCTCGTCGGCGACGGGCGGCTGGCGGACGATGACGGGCGCGCGCGGCGGCGACACGGCACGGCTGCGCGCGTCCGGCTCGACATGGTCCAGCGTCGGGCTGATCTCGAAAATCGCTCCGTCTCCCCTGTTCGGCACCGCGCCTCCGTTGCCGGATACGCTAATGCGAGACATTCTCATAGCGACTCGCGCTTTAGGCGTCGAGCGTGAATCCGTTCAGCCGCGGATCAGCGTGATCCGCCAGCCAGCCGCGAACCTGCGCGAGGAAGCGCGGCGTCGCGGTCTCGGTCAGCCGCGCCAGCCAGGACAGCGCCTCGTCGATGCGCCCCTCACTGGCCAGCATCCGCGCATGATTGAACTGACCGCGGAAATCGCCGGCCTCGGCGGCGCGGCGATAGTGATCGGCCGCGGCGGCGCGGTCCGCCCCGACCACCCAGCCATCCTCGTAGAAGCTGCCGATCATGGTGACCGACTTGGCGTGGCCGAGCGCCGCCGCGCGACGGAACAAGGCGAGCGCTTGCGGCCGATCGCGCACGACGCCCTCGCCGAGCGCGAGCAGCGTCGCGAGATTGTACATCCCCCAATCGAGCCCGCGTTTGGCCGCGGCGCGATACCAGCGCGCCGCCAGCGGCGTGTCGACCGCGGTGCCCCAGCCATGTTCGGCGCAGCGGCCGACCATGTTCATGCCGACCGCATCGCCCGCCTGCGCCGCCGCGCCGAACCAGCGTAGCGCCGCGGCCGGATCGCGCGCCACGCCCTGACCATCGAGCAGCAGCTGTCCGAGCAGCAGCTGCGCCTGGACCACCCCGCCCTCGGCGGCGACGCGCAGCAGCCCCGCAACCTCGTCCGGCGGCCCGGACAGCGCCGCGCGCAGCGCCTGCGCGTCCATCGCGTTGAGCGCGGCAAGGTCGGTCATGCCGGCGCGCCTCAATAGCGCAGGCTGACCGTGCCCAGGATCGTCCGGCCCGCGGCCTGGTGCGCATAGTGGGTGGCATAGGCCTGGTCGTAATAGAGTTTGTTGGTGAGGTTGAGCGCGTCGACCTTGAGCCCGATCCTGTCGGTGAGCTGATAGGCCGCATTGGCGTCGAAGCGCCAATAGTGCGGCACATAGGTGTCGCGCGTCTTCTGGATCACGATCGCGCCGTTCTGGATCGTGCGCAGGTCGGAGAAGCCGCCATAGACCTTGCCCATGTAGATCGCCCCGCCGCCCAGCGTCAGCTTGTGCGTTACCTTGTAGTTGGTGAAGGTGGTGAAGCTGTATTTGGCGGTGTTGGGGAAAGGGTGGCCGGTCGCGGCGGCGGGTGCGGTCAGCGTCAGCGTGCCGACGGTGGTCGCGGTGACGCCCGCGTTAGTGACCTTGGACGGCATGTAGCTGAACCCGCCGAACACGTTCCAATGCTCGGTGATGTTGCCGTTGTAGCTGATCTCGGCACCGCGCACGCGCTTGTCGCCGACATAGGAGATGGTGCCGTCGGGATTGGTGGTGCGCGCGTTGACCGTCTTGGTCTGGAAGATGTCGGCGGTCAGCGAAAGCGCGTTATCGAACAGGTCCCATTTGGTGCCGACTTCATAGGAGGTCGTCTTCTGCACCTTGAGGTCGTTGGGGCTGATCCCCGCGGTGGTCAGCGCATTGTCCTCCGAACCTTGCGCCAGGAACGAACCCGGCGGCACCGCCGAGGTGCCGGTCGAGAAATAGACGCTGCCATTGGGCCGCGGCTTGAGCACGACGCCGGCCGAATAGGTCCAGAGATTGTCCTTCTTGTCGATCCAGACGCGGTTGGTGGTCGCGGTCGCGAGCAGCGCGGCGCTCGCGCGCGTGTCATAATGGTCGTAGCGGCCGCCGATGTTGAACAGTAGCCAGTCGGTCACCGTGATCGTGTCGTAGGCCGCGGCCGACGCGGTGCTCGAGTCCGCCAGCGTTCGTGTCTTGGGCAGGCTGCGGACGATCGTCCCGGTCCACGGATCGTGCGGCGTCGGATTGGCCAGACTCGCGCAATTGAAATTCGGCACGGACGCCGGCGTCGGGCAAGGGACGGACAGCGGTAGCGCCGTGCCCAGCGCGGCGTTCGAGACATAGCTGCCATAGCCCGACTGCTGCGCGCTATATTCGAGCGACGCGGCGAAGCTGTGCTTCAGGCCGCCGGTGTCGAACTTGCCCGAGAGATCGGCCTGGTCGACCATCCCCGACTCGGTCGAGTAGCGCGACAGCGCGCGGCGCCCGACGGTGCCATAGGTGAAGACATTGCCCTTCGAGTCATCGGGCTGCGACCAGACATAGTCCTGGGTGGTATGGGTATAGCTCGCGGTGTTGCGCAGCGTGAAGCCATTGTCGAACGCGTGCGCGAAGCGGACGCTCGCCTCGTTGACGTTGGTCGTGCGGAAGTCGCGGTCGATCAGGCCATAATAAGCGTCGCGCGGGCGCAGCGCGGTGGTGACCGGCGCGCTCTCGGCATGGGCGGTCGGCTGGTTGGCGAGCACCGTATAATAAGGGATGCCCGAGTCCGGCAGCTCGGTGGTGTGGAGATGGTAGAAGTCGAAGGTCAGGCTGGTCGGGCCGGTCAGCCCGATCTTGAGCGACGGCGCGATGCCCCAGCGCTTCTGCCAGATGTCGGCACGGCCGGCAAAACCCTGGTCATGATACATGCCGTTGAGGCGGAAGCCGATGACATCATTGAGCGGCGCGTTGATGTCGATCGTCGCGCGCTTGTAGTCGGCGCTGCCATAGGTGCCGTCGGCGGTGATGAAGCGGTCGGCGGTCGGCTTCTTCGAGACGATGTTGATCGAGCCGCCGGCGTTGCCGCTGCCGTTGGTGACGCTGTCCGATCCCTTGACGACCTCGATCGAGTCGATGTCGAACGTCTCGCGCACCTGTGCGGCGATATCGCGCACGCCGTCGATATAGGTCGAATTGCTGCTGTCGAAGCCGCGGATGAAGGGGCGGTCGCCGAGCGGGTTGCCGCCCTCGCCCGCGCCCATCGTGATGCCGGGGACCGTGCGCAGCGCCTCGGCCAGCGTGGTGGACGCCGTGTCCTTGATCAGCTGCTGCGGGATCACGGTGATCGACCGCGGTGTGTCGACCAGCGGCGCGGTATATTTGGGCGAGTCGAGCCGATCGGTGCGGTAGCTGCCCTCGACGATTGCGCTGTCGGTGACGGTGACGCCGCCGAGATTGGCGGGCTTGTCGGGCTCGTTCGCGGCCTGGGCGTGGGCGGGAAACGCCGAGGACAGCGCGCCGACGCAGCCCAGGGCAAGGAAGCCCGGCGCGATCTGACGGGAACGGGCGGTAATGACCGACATGGAGGACCCCTTATTTGCTACGCACTCGCGTTAGCGATGTCGCCGCTTATTGCGAATGAGTATCATTCGTCAATTGCATTGTGGGGATAATGGTCATCGCCGCCGTAACAATCTGGGGATCGGGCAACATGCTGGCGTGCAGGCGGAAAATCTTCGCCCCTTAGCTGTGGTCGTTTCGGCGCCGGATCAGCCGGGTTTGTGCGGGGTTGGCCGCGCGGAGGCGGGGTTTGCCGGGACATTATCATGGAACCTGCCGCCGCGAGCCGGGTTAGGCCCTCGCGAGACCTGTTCACTCGCCGACCAACGGTTGGAGGAACGATAGAATGAAGATGATCCTTTTCGCGTCCGCGCTCGCGCTCAGCACGGCCGCCTTCGCGCAGGACACCACGCCTGCCCAGCCCATGCAGCCGGCCGGCGCGGCGATGCCCGACGCCTCGACGCCGCCATCGGCACCGATGACCCCGGACGCCTCGGCCCCGGCCGCAGCGCCCGCAACGCCCGACGCAAGCGGCCCCGCGGCATCGTCGGCGATGCCGGCGACCGGCGCGTCGTCGGTCGACGACAGCAATCTGCCGATGTGCTCGAAGACCGTCACCGACAAGTGCAAGTCGGGCGGCAAGAGCAGCGGCCACAAGACGATGCATCACAAGAAGAAATAAGACGATCGGAGAGGAGCCGGGCGGCGCGAACATCGCCGCCCGGCCGCCTTTGCAAGACGCAAGCGCCCTTCCACGGGCGCTTTTTTATTGCGCCGCGCGCATTCTGCGGTGGTCACCCGGGGTAGAGCCGGGATGACGGCATCTCGACGACGCGGAAGACGCGCGATCCCGACCCGGGGTGCGGCCGGCGCGTCTATTCGGCAGCGCTTGCCAGCGGCGGATCCTTGTAGACCAGCACCGGCTTGCGCGCCGCCGCGGTCTCGTCGAGCCGGCGCCGCGGGGCGTGGATCGGCGCCGCCTTGAGCGCGGGATCGCCCGCCTTGGCGCGTTCGGCCACCGAGCGCAGCGCGCCGATGAACTGGTCGAGCGCAGCCTTGCTCTCGGTCTCGGTCGGCTCGATCAGCATCGCGCCGTGGACGACCAGCGGGAAATACATCGTCATCGGATGGAAGCCCTCGTCGATCAGCCCCTTGGCGATGTCGAGCGTGGTGAAGCCTTCGGCCATGCCATCGTCCGAGAACAGCGCCTCGTGCATGCACGGTCCCGATGCCCCGAACGGGGCCTCGAGCACGTCATCGAGGCTGCGCAGGATATAGTTGGCGGACAGCACCGCATCCTCGCTGACCTGCCGCAGGCCGTCGGCGCCGTGGCTCATCATATACGCGGCGGCGCGGACGAACATGCCCATCTGGCCGTGGAAGGCGACCATCCGGCCGAACGCCTTCTCATGATGCTCCTCGGCGACGGTCTCCTCCTCGACCAGCACATATTTGTCGCCATGCTGCTCGACGAACGGCAGCGGCGCGAACGGCGCGAGCGCTTCCGAGAACACCACCGGCCCCGACCCCGGTCCGCCGCCGCCATGCGGGGTGGAGAAGGTCTTGTGCAGGTTGATGTGCATCGCATCGACGCCAAGGTCGCCCGGCCGCACCGAGCCCACGATCGCGTTGAAATTGGCGCCATCGCAATAGAGATAGGCGCCGACCGCGTGGATCGCGTCGGCGATCGCGATCATGTCGCGCTCGAACAGCCCGCAGGTGTTGGGGTTGGTGATCATCACGCCGGCGACATGCGTGCCGAGCTTGGCTTTGAGCGCATCGAGATCGACGCGGCCTTCGGCGGTCGCCGGGATGCTCTCGACCGCGTAGCCGGCGAAGGCGGCGGTGGCGGGGTTGGTACCGTGCGCGCTCTCGGGAACGAGGATGGTGGTGCGCGCGTCGCCCTGCGCCTCGTGCGCGGCACGGATCGCAAGCAGGCCGCAGAGCTCGCCATGCGCGCCCGCCTTGGGGCTCATCGCGATGCCGGGCATGCCGGTCAGCGTCTTGAGCCACTCGCCGACGAGATGGATCAGGGCGAGAGCCCCCTGCGTGCCGTCGACCGGGGTCAGCGGGTGGAGATCGGCGAAGCCGGGCAGCCGTGCCATCTTTTCGTTGAGGCGAGGATTGTGCTTCATCGTGCACGAGCCGAGCGGGAAGAAGCCGAGGTCGATCCCGTAATTCTGCCGGCTGAGGCGGGTGTAGTGGCGCACCGCCTCGGGCTCGGAGAGGCCGGGAAGCCCGATCGTCCGGTTGCGCTCGAGGCCGTTCAAGCGGCTTGCCACCCTGGGCGGCTCGGGCAGATCGACGCCGGTGCGGTCGATCGAGCCGATCTCGAACAGTAGCGCTTCCTCGAGCATCAGCGCCTTGTTGCCGGTAAAGGTCGTCGGCGCCGCATCGGTGTCGTTGGAGGGCGCCTCGGGGCGCCAGCCGGATGGATTGACGGTCATGCCAGCGCCTCCTCAAGTGCGGCCGCGAGGGCCTGGACGTCTTCGTGGGTTGTCGTCTCGGTCACCGCGACGATCAGCCCCTTCTCCAGCGCCTCGACGCCGGGATAGAGCCGGCCGAGCGACACGCCGCCGAGCACGCCCTTCTCCGCCATCGCGCGCACCACTGGGCGTGCCGCCTCGGGCAGCTTGAGCGTGAACTCGTTGAAGAAGCTGTCGCTGCACAGTTCGACGCCCGGAACCTTGGTCAGCACCTCGGCGGCCTCGACCGCGAGCGCATGGTTGAGCGTCGCCAGATCGCGCAGGCCCTTCTCGCCGAGCAGTGTCATGTGGACCGTGAAGGCCAGCGCGCAAAGGCCTGAATTGGTGCAGATATTGGAGGTCGCCTTCTCGCGGCGGATATGCTGCTCGCGTGTCGACAGCGTCAGCACGAAGCCGCGCTGGCCGGCCGCGTCGACCGTCTCGCCGGCAAGCCGACCCGGCATCTGGCGGACATGTTTGTCGGCGCAGGCGAACAACCCGACATAGGGGCCGCCGAAGTTGAGCCCGACGCCGATCGACTGGCCCTCGCCGACGACGATGTCCGCGCCCATTTCGCCGGGCGACTTGATCAGCCCCAGCGATACCGGCTCGGTCACCACCGCGACGAGCAGCGCGCCCTTTGCGTGGCACGCCGCCGCGAGTTCCGAGAGATCGGCGATGCGGCCGAGGATGCCGGGGTTCTGCACGACGACACAGCTCGTCTCGCTATCGACCGCTGCGATCAGCTTGGCCATTTCCTTCTCGGCGCTGCCGTCGAGACTGGGCAGCGAGGTCAGCAGCTGGTCGCCGGTGAAGCGCGCCATCGTCTTGCACACCGAGACATAATGCGGGTGCAGCCCACCCGACAGGATCGCCTTGCCGCGCTTGGTGATCCGCCGTGCCATCACGATCGCCTCCCAGCAGGCGGTCGAGCCGTCGTACATCGAGGCGTTAGCGACGTCGCAGCCGAACAGCCGGGCGACCTGCGTCTGGAACTCGAACAGGGCCTGCAGCGTCCCTTGCGCGATCTCGGGCTGGTAGGGCGTGTAGCTGGTGAGGAATTCGCCGCGCTGGATGATGTGGTCGACCGACGCCGGGACATGGTGGCGATAGGCGCCGGCCCCCAGGAAAAAAGGCTGGTCGCCCGCCGCTTGGTTTTTGCGCGCGAGGGCGGTCAGCTGGCGTTCGACCACCTGCTCGCTCTGGTGCATCGGCAGGTCGCGGATCGGGCCGTCGAGCCGGGCCGAGGCGGGCACGTCGACGAACAGATCGTCGACCGAGCCGGCACCGATCACGCCGAGCATCGCCTGCCGGTCTTCGGGTTGGAGGGGCAGATAGCGCATCAAGCGGGTTTCCTCATCGAAAAGCGGAGGCGGATGTAATCGGCGACCCAGCTGCCGTCGGGCCGGCGGAGGTCGGGGATGAGGCGGGTCTCGACGGCGTCGGCGATCGCCGATTGATCGTCGGGCGAGAGGCCGAGCTCGGTCATCAGGCCGGTGAAGAAGGTCTTGATCCAGCCCGACACGCCGGTGGGCAGCGGCGTCGGTCGCGGGATCAGCTGCGCGTCGATCGCGACGAAGCCCGCGGCGGCATAGACCGCGCCGAACGCCTCGACGCTGGGGTACCAATGGACGTGCGCCTGGGGCAGCGACAGGCCGCGCGTCGCGAGCTCCTCGTCCATGCCGCGCCACAGCGACGCGCAATTGCCCGCGCCGCCCATCTCGCCGACGAAGCGGCCGCCGGGCTTGAGCGCGGCGAACACGCCTGTGGCAACACCCGCCGCATCGCGCATCCAGTGCAGCGCGGCGTTGGAGAAGGCGGCGTCGAATTCGGGGCCGAAGTCGAGCGCCTGCGCGTCGGCGACATGCGCGTCGAGCCCGCGCGTCCTGGCGGCGGCGATCATTTCGGGCGAGCCATCGATGCCCACGACGGCGGCGCCCGCTGCGACGAGCGCCTCGGTGAGCAGGCCGTCGCCGCAGCCGATGTCGAGGATGCGCTCACCGGCCTGCGGCGCGAGCAATTCGACCACCGGCGCGCCCATGGCGGGCACGAAGGCGGCGTTTTTGCCGTAGTCGCTCGCGTTCCAGCGCTGCTTGTCGGTCATGGCGTCCCCTCCCCGTTCGTCCTGAGCAAAGTCGAAGGACGTGTTACAAACGCCGCGCGTTTAGCCCGCACTTCGACTTCGCTCAGTGCGAACGGATTCCTCGTGGTGCCCCTCAAAGACTCTCGACGAACGCCCTGTACGCTGCGTCGTCCATCAGCCCGTCGAGCTCGGACGGATCGGCCAGCGTCAGCTTGAAGAACCAGCCGTCCTGTTCGGGCGAGGTGTTGACCAGCGCCGGATCGGTCTCAAGCGCGGCGTTCGCTTCGGTCACCGTGCCGGTCACCGGCGCATAGACGTCCGAGGCCGCCTTGACCGATTCGACGACGGCCGCCTCCTTGCCCTTCTCGAGCGCGGTGCCGGCGGGGGGCACCTCGGCGAAGACGATGTCGCCGAGCTGCGCCTGCGCATAGTCGGTGATCCCGACGGTGGCGGTGGTGCCGTCGACGACGATCCACTCATGGTCCTTGGAGAAATAGGTCTGCGCCATGGGTCAGGCTCCCTTGCGGTGATAGCGGTGGGGGACGAAGGGCATCGCGGTGACGACGCCGGTGAAGCTCTTGCCACGCTGCTCGAGCGTGATCCTGGTGCCGGGGACGGCCGAGGCGACCGGCACATAGGCCATCGCGATCGGCTTTTGCAGCGTCGGCGAGAAGCCGCCCGAAGTGACGCGGCCGCCGCCCGCGACGGTGGCGCCCTCGCGGACCGGCTGGCGGCCCTCGACGATGAGACCGACGCGCTTGAGCGGCGCCCCCTGCTCGCGTTCGGCCATGATCCGATCATAGCCCGGGAAGCCGCCCTCCTCGCGCCGCCGCTTGGAGAGCGCGAAGCCGAGACCGGCGGCGACAGGCGTCGTCTCCTCGTCGAGATCGTGGCCGTAGAGCGGCAGGTCGGCCTCGAGCCTGAGCGAGTCGCGCGCGCCCAGACCGATCGGCTTGACCTCGGGCTCGCCGCACAGCGCGTCGGCAACCGCCTCGGCGGCCTCGGCCGGGATCGAGATCTCGAACCCGTCCTCGCCGGTATAGCCCGAGCGGGTGATGAACGCGTCGACCCCGGCGATCTCGAACCGGCCGCCGCTCATGAAGCCGAGCACGTCGAGCGGCCACTCGCCGGTGACGTGGCGGGAGAGCGCGGCGAATGCTTCCGGACCCTGCAGCGCGAGCAGCGCGCGGTCGTCGAGATGGTTGATCGTGATCTCGTCGGGCAGATGCTCGCGCAGATGCGCCAGATCGTCATATTTGGTGGCGCCGTTGACGACCATGTAGATTCCGCCCGGCCAGCGGCTCAGCATCAGATCGTCCAGAATCCCGCCATTCTCCGCGAGCAGCAACGAATAGCGCATCTTGCCCAGCGCTAAGCTCTTCACGTCGGCGGGGACGAGCGCCTCGATCGCGTCGTCGAGGCCCTCGAAACCTTCGTCCGCGGACAGCAGCAGCTGCCCCATATGGCTGACGTCGAACAGCCCGGCATGCGCGCGGACCCACTGATGCTCGGGCATGATGCCCTCATACTGGATCGGCATGCGATAGCCGGCGAACGCGACCATCCGCGCACCCTTGGCTTCGTGCCAGGCGTCCAGCGGCAGCGCGGCAGGGCCTTCGTCGATGACGTCGTCGTCGGCGACGCCGTCGGTCTGGGCGGGGGCGTCTGTCATGGAAATCTCCGTACCGGTGACGAGGCGACGCGGCGGCCACCGCCGCGCAATCCTCGCCCCCTCTGTCACGGAACCTGAGAGCTTTCGCGCGCTCACGCGAGCCCGCTTACCCCTTCGGTGGGGCGGCCGGTCGCTTATGCGACCGCCACCCGCTTTCCAGAGTGCTCCTGATCTGCCCGCGCGGTCCCGAGGCCTGAGAGATTCCGGGGCGGTTGCTCCTTCGGCGGCGACGGCCCTTGCGGACCGCCACGCTCTCCCGCGCGTGCAGCCGACGGTCACCCGCCGGAAGCGCCCCCGAAGTGGCGGAGGCGCCGGTGCGTGTCAATCGGCTGTGCGATAAATGCTGGTACGACAGCGTCTGCGGTGGACGTCGCCGCTTTTTGCATCGCGCCGGGCCGAGCCGGGATCATCGCGCCGTCGCGCGCAGAGCACGCCATCGCCTCGGTCGCAAGACTAGGCGCCGCCGACGGGCTCGTCCTCGCCGGGGCGCGCCGCAATGCCGTTCGTCCGCATATAGTCGGCAAGGCGGCGCCTGAGCCCCGCCTCGTCATTAGGGCTCCAAAGTTCGCCGTCGACGACCGACAATAGCTCGGCCAAGCGGTGGAGCGGGATCCGGACATTCTGCTCGCGAAGTTCGGCGGCGGCGTCTTGCGGTTTCATCGGGACCTCCACGGGTTCACGGGGCCAAGCCGCCGCGACCGGATTAGGTTCCCCCATCGGTGCAGCAAGGCGCGCAGCGACGCGGTTCGATGCAGCACCGCGCGGGCTGCGCCTCACGCCGCCGCGCCGCGCTGGCGATAGAGGGCAAGAATGGCGGCCGAGCCCTCGTCGGACAGCACGGTCGCAAGGCCCCGCGCGGCGCCCTCGGCCGCGACCGCCGCCCGCGTTGCCATGCTGGCCTCATAGGCCTCGACCGCCGCCCAACCGCCGCCGCCGCCAAGCGCCGCGGCCAGATCCGCGGCATCGATCAATGCGAGATTGACCCCTTCGCCGCTGAATGGCGACATGACATGGGCCGCGTCGCCAAGCAGCGTCACCCCGCGCCGGCTCGGCCAGGCATGACCGATCGGCAGCGCATGGAGTGGCCTGACCCCCAGTAGCTCGCCCTCTTCGACGAGCGTGCGCAGCGACGGGGCCCATCCGGCGAAGGCGGCCAGCACATCGGTCCGGATCGTGTCGGCAGGCGCTGCCGCCCACGCCCGCGCGATCGCCTCGGGCCGGCGTAGCCCCGCATAGCCGCGGATATGCCCGCCCCCATTGCGCTGCGCGATCAGGACGCGGTTGTCGCCGGCTGCGAACATCTTGCCGCGGCCGACCAGCGCGTCGACCGAAGGATGCCGTGCCGCATCGAAACCGAGTTCGACCATCACCGCGCCTTCGTAGACGGGCTGCGCCACACTGAGCAGGGGACGGACGCGCGACCACGCGCCGTCCGCGCCGACCACGACGTCGAACGTGTCGGCCCTGCCGTCGGCCACGACACGGACGGCGTCGCCTTCGGGCGCGACGGCCGCGACGCCGCTGCCCCAACGTACCGTGCCGGGCACAAGCGACTCGAGGAGGATTTGGCGAAGCACGGCGCGGTCGATCTCGGGACGGTCATCGTCGACGCCATCCCGGTCGAAGAGCAGCGTGCCGTTCGGGTCGTAGAGGCGATCGCCCTGGTCTTCGGGGCGCGCCGCCGCCAGGAAGGCGGACTCGAGACCGGCCAGGCGCATCGCGCGCTGCCCCGTATCGGGATGGAGATCGAGCGACCCGCCCTGCAGCCGGTCGCCGGCATGCGCGTCGCGTTCGAAGACGGTGGCGGCGATCCCGCGGCACTGTAACAGCCGCGCCAGCATCAGGCCGCCCGGCCCGCCTCCCACGATCGCGATACGAGATGGACTTTGCATGGTGGCGGCTCCATATTGATAGGTAGCTATGTATATGAACATAGGAACCTATGCAATGCCGCACCGAGACGATTGGGATCCGCACGCGCATCCCAGCCACTATTTCAGCCGGATCGGCCGGGCGCTGACCCGGATCGGCGACGCGCGGCTGCGCGCGGTCGGTCTGGCGACGGCGCAGCTGCCGGTGCTGTCGATGCTCAGCGGGGGCCGGCAACTCTCGCAGACCGAGCTCGCCCGACGTGCCAAGGTCGAGCAGCCATCGATGGCGCAACTGCTGATTCGCATGGAACGCGACGGGCTGATCCGCCGCGACCTCGACCCATCGGACAAACGAAGCAGCCTGGTCATGCTGACCGAGGAGGCCGAGCGCCGCCTGCCCGCCGGTCGCGAGGTCATCCTGCACAGCAATGCCGACCTGACGCGCGGCCTGTCGGCGGCGGAGATCCGGGCCTTGCTCGATCTGCTCGGCCGCGTGCTCCACAATGTCGACCAGATCGAGGACTGACCGGCCCGCGACCGGTTAGCCCGGACGGCGCCGCCCGATCACAACAGCTTGTCGAGCGTGATCGGCAGATCGCGGATGCGCTTTCCGGTCGCGTTGTAGACCGCGTTGGCGACCGCGGCGGCGACGCCGGTGATGCCGATCTCGCCGATGCCGTGCGCGCCCATCGGCGTATGCGGGTCGGCGATGTCGGTCCAGATCACGTCGATCTCGGGCACGTCCCTATGCACCGGGATGTGATATTCGGAGAGGCTCGGGTTCATGATCCGGCCGTTGCGCTCGTCGAACTGGGTTTCCTCCATCAGCGCCATGCCCAGCCCCATGATGATTCCGCCGCGGAACTGGCTCCGCGCGGTCTTGGCGTTGAGGATGCGGCCGCAATCGAACGAGCCGAGGAAGCGGCTGACGCGCGTCTCGCCGGTGACCGTGTTGACGCGAACCTCGCAGAACATCGCGCCGTGCGAATGCATCGACCAGTGCATCAGCTCGAGCGGCGGCGACGCCTCCTCGGCCGCGACGACGGTCTCGCGCTGGGCGCGGTCGAGGATCGAGGCATAGCTTTCGCGCCGCGTCGGCTCGTCGAGCTTGACGAGGCCGCCGTCCTCGCAGCCGACCTCGTCGGCGGAGAGGCCGGCCAGCGGCGAGTCGTTGCCGGCGAGCTTGAGCAGGTCGGCGACGAGTGCGCGGTGCGCCGCGATCACCGCCGCCCCGATCGCCGCGGTCTGTTGCGACCCGCCGGCGAGGATCGCACCCGGGATGATCGAATCGCCATAGCGGACCTCGACCGCGTCGATCGGCAGGCCGAGCCGCTCGGCGGCGACCATCGTCGTCGTCGTCGCAGTCCCCATCCCCATCTCGTGCGCGGCGACCTCGACGACGGCCTTGCCGTCGCGGCCGAGCGTGATCCGCGCCGCAGCACCCGGCATCCGGTAATAGGGGTAGGTCGCGGTCGCGCAGCCCATGCCGATCAGCCATTCACCCTCGCGGCGGGTGCCCGGCGTCGCGCTGCGCTGCGCCCAGCCGAACCGGTCCGCGCCCGCTCGCCAGGCCTCGACGATGTCGCGCGACGAGAAGGGCAGGCCCGAGGTCGGGTCCTTGTCCGGCTCGTTGCGGATGCGCAGCGCGATCGGATCGATGCCGAGCTCGACCGCCATCTCGTCGATCGCCGATTCGAGCGCGAACGTGCCGACCGACTCGCCCGGCGCGCGCATGAAGGTGTTGGCGAGCATGTTCATCGTCACCGTCTCGACCGACAGGCTGAAACTGTCCGCGGCATAGCCCGAGCGCGTCCCCAGGATGAACGGTTCGGGCATGTTGTTGTGCGGGCTCATCGCCGCGATGCCGCTATGGATGAGCGCGCGGAAACGGCCGTCGGCCTCGGCGCCGATCGCGACGCGCTGCTCGGTCAGAGTCCGGCCGCCGACGCCGCGGTACACGCCCTCGCGCGACAGCACGATGCGCACCGGCCGGGCGGCCAGCCGCGCGGCGGCAGCGCCGAGGATCTGGTGATCCCACAGGCATTTGCCGCCGAAACCCCCGCCGACATAGGGCGAGGTGACGCGAACCTGCGCGACGTCGAGGTCGAACACGCCGGCGAGCGTCGCGGCTTCGGCGGAAACGAGCTGGCTGGCATCGTGGACGACGAGTCCGCCATCGATCCAGGCGATCGTCGCGCCGTGCAGCTCGATGGCATTATGGTTGTGGCGCGGCGTCCGGTACAGTTGGTCGACGCGGTGCGGCGCCGCCGCCAGCATCGCCTCGGCGTCGCCGATCTCGTTGCGCAGCGGCTGGCCCATGAACAGCCCGGGCTGTGGACCGGCCGCCTTGGCCGCCGCGAGCGAGGTCGTCGCGGGCTCGGGCGCATAGGTCGCGCCGATCAGCGACACCGCATGATCCGCCTGCTCCTGCGTTTCGGCGAGCACCACCGCGATCGGCTGCCCGTTCCAGTGGATGCGGTCGTCCTGCATGATCGGCAGGTCGGCGGGGCCCGCCGCCTCGGGCGAGGAGCCGAACACCGCCGGCTGGTTCATCCGCGGCGCATTATGGTGGGTCATCACCAGCACCACCCCGGGCGCGGCTTCGGCGGCCGCGACGTCGAGCCCGGCGATCCGCCCGCGCGGGATGGTCGCGTAGGCGAGCGCCGCATAGACCATGTCGTCGAGCGGGAATTCGGCCGCGAAGCGCGCGGCGCCCTGCACCTTAAGCGGCCCGTCGAGCCGCGACAGCGCCGCACCGATCACGCCATGCTGCCGCCGGATCAGCGGATCGGGGATACCGCCCGGGATCCAGCTGTCGGGGGCGAGCGGCACCAGCTTGCCCATCGCTGCCTGGATCGTCGCCTGGGCCGCGCCCTTGGCGGCATCGAGGATGCTCATGCTGTCGCTCCGACAAGATCGCCAAGCGTGGCGACAAGGGTCCGTGTGGCGAGCTCGACCTTGAAACCATTGTCGCGCAGCGGCGCGGCATCGGCGAATTCGGCGGCGGCGGCGGCGCGAATCGCCGCCGGGGTGGCCGGGCCGCCGCGCAGCAGCGCCTCCGCCCTCGCCGCACGCCACGGCTTGTGCGCGACGCCGCCGAACGCGATCCGCACGTCGGCGATCCGGTCGCCGTCGAGTTCGATCACCGCGGCGACCGACACCAGCGCGAAGGCATAGCTCGCCCGGTCGCGGACCTTGCGGTAGGTCGAGCGCGCCGCGGCCGGCAGCGGCGGCAGCGCGATCGCGGTGATCAGCTCGCCGGGCGCCAGCATCGTGTCGCGCTCGGGATGCTCCCCCGGCAGGCGGTGCAGCTCGGCGAAGGGCAATGTCCGGGCGCCTTGCGCCGACTGGAGCTGGACCGTCGCATCGAGCGCGGCGAGCGCGACGCACATGTCAGACGGGTGCGTCGCGACGCAGGCCGGCGACGCGCCGAGGATCGCATGGTTGCGGTTGAACCCCGCGACCGCGTCGCAGCCCGAACCGGGCGCGCGCTTGTTGCAGCGCGATCCGTCGCTGTCGTAGAAATAGGCGCAGCGCGTCCGCTGGAGCAGATTGCCGCCGACCGTCGCCATGTTGCGGATCTGCGCCGAGGCGCCGGCGAGCAACGCGCGCCCGAGCACGGGATAGCGAGTCCTGACCAGGCGATGCTCGGCGAGCGCGCTGTTGCGCACCGCGGCGCCGATCAGCAGGCCGCCCTCGTCGGTCTCCTCGATCGCGCCCGGCAGGCCGCTGACGTCGACGAGACGCGCGGGCTGCGCGATCGTCTCGCGCATCAGGTCGACGAGATTGGTGCCGCCGCCGAGATAGGCGGTGCCGTCGCGCGCGGCGAGGCGCAGCGCGTCGTCGGGGTCGGCGGCGCGCGCATAGGTGAAGGGGGTCATGCCGCCAGCTCCGCCGCAACCATCTCGCCGATCGCGTCGATGATCCCGTTATGCGCGCCGCAGCGGCACAGATTGCCGCTCATCCGCTCCTGCAGCTCTTCACGACTGAGCGTCACCGCGGCGGTGAGGTCGGCGGTGACATGGCTCGCCGCGCCCCGCCTGGCCTCGGTCGCCATCCCGATCGCCGAGCAGATCTGGCCGGGCGTGCAATAGCCGCATTGGAAGCCGTCATGCTCGATGAAGGCCTGCTGCAGCGGATGCAGCACGCCGCCTTCCGCCAGACCTTCGATGGTGGTCACCGCACGGCCGTCATATTGCACCGCGAGCGCCAGGCAGGAGAGGATGCGCTCGCCGTCGACGAGCACCGTACAGGCGCCGCAGGCGCCCTGGTTGCAGCCCTTCTTGGTGCCGGCGAGGTGCAAGTCCTCGCGCAGGAAGTCGAGCAGCGACACGCGCGGATCCTGGGGCAGCTCGGCCAAAGCCCCGTTGATCGATATCGACATCGCGACGTCCCTCTCACACGGCATGGCGCGGCGCGCACCCAAGCCCATCACCGACATATAGCCGCACCCCACCGCGCCGCAAATCGATCAACCCCGCATCGTCGACGGGTGGCCGCGACCGGTTAGCCGAGCGTGCGCGCGAAGAAGGCGAGCATCGCGCGCCAGCCACGTTCGGCCGCCGCCTTGTCGTAAACCGGGAAATCGGGCTTCATCCAGCCATGCGCCGCGGGATAGGTTTCGGTGCGATAGTGGACCTGCGCGGCATCGAGCGCCTGCTCGAAGCGCTGCGCCATCGCCGGCGGATAGCTGCCGTCCTGCTCGGCCGCGGCGATGTAGAGCTCAGCCTTCAGTGCGGGTGCGTAGCCATGCGGGCTGTCCGCGGCGTCGGTGGCGAGATTGCCGCCATGGAAGCTGGCGACGGCGGCGAAGCGGTCCGGCCGGTGGCCCGCCGCCGCGATCGCCATGCCGCCTCCCATGCAGAAGCCGACCGCGCCGACGGTCTCGCCGCGGACGTCGCTGCGGCCGTCGAGATAGGCCAGGAAGGCGTCGGTATCCTCGGCCGCCCTGGCATTGCCCGTCGTCGCCATCAGCGGCCCCAGCGTCGCGCGGACGTCGCCCTTGAACACCTCTGTGGGAACGAACGGACCATAGGGCCCGTAGCGATAGAAGAGATCGGGCAGCAGCACGACATAGCCGGCGTTGGCCAGCCGCTCGGCCATGCCGAGCACCGCCGGCCTTATGCCGCCCGCGTCCATGTAGAAGAGGATCGCCGGGCCGGTGCGATCGGCGCCGGGGGTGAAGAGATGCGCGGGGCAGTCGCCGTCGCGCGTGGTGATGATCGTCTGCTCATGCGACATGCTCTCGCTCCTTCCGCCGTCGTCCGCGGTGACACCGCTCACGGGACGCCGATGACGCCCGTCGGCTGGGCGGGATAGGAGTCGAGCAGTGCGCGGATCAGGTCGGTAGCGACGGTCGCATTGCCCCCCTTGGCGATACCCGCCTCGCGGACCGTGACCGCAGCGCCGTCCCAGACGATCGCGGTGTCGCCGCGCCGGTGGATGCGCATCTCCAGCCGGGTCCGCTGGAGCCGCACCAGCTCCGAATTGCCGGTGCCGAGCGGCAGTGCGAGACCGGTGCCCGCGATCGACGGCGAGCGCTGCCCCTGGACCTTGCCGACACCCGTGCCGACGTCGCCATGACCGAGGATCAGCTCGACCACGGAGGCGGCATGGCCCGAATCGTTGAATACGGTGAAGCCCCGGGCCGTGAGCGCGGCCGAGGCGGCATCGACGAACACCGCCATGGTCGAGTCGGGATTACCGTCGGCGGTCTTGGCCTCGATCGAGACCGTGCCGCCCGTCGGCGGCGGGCCCGCGGCAAGGGCGCCACCACTCACAAGGATCGATGCCAGGGCCGCCGCAGCGATCCGCTTCACGCTTACTATCATGCGCGGATTGTACCGCCGTCCTGGCCTGTGCGCTACCGGCTCCGTGCGGGAGACGCGGTTCGAAATCCGCGCGCACGGCGCGCCAAGATGAAGCTTCCGTCATATCTCAGCGAGGCAATGCGGTGACATGCTGGCGCAGCAGCGCCGTGCGACGTTGACGACCTTGATGGAGGTCGACATGCAGAATCCCGACCACGCCACCTATCTCGGCGATCGGATCGCCTTCGAGGACCGTGTCGCCGCGCTGGCGCGGTCAGCGGCCGCCCGGCGCATCCATGCCGAGCTGGCGATGCATTATCGAAGCGAATTGGCGCTGTTGCTGGCGCTGCCCGCCCCACGAGGAAAAACCCATGGCTAAGCTGATCCTCGCACTGATCGTCGCGCTCTCGCCGGCCGCCGCCGTCGCACAATCGACGACCGGCACGGCCGGGCCGGCGGCGGCCGGTGCGCCCGC
>NZ_CALMAW010000078.1 GCF_937859915.1 uncultured Sphingomonas sp.
GGGCTCGGGTGCGGGCGGCGGCGGCACCGGCCTCACCGAGGAGCCCGACTCCGACAGCGCCGGCGGCGGCGGCCGCGAGCCGGGATTCGCCCCCAAACGCTAGGACTTTGCCGCCCCTCCCCACCGCGGGGAGGGGCGGTCCGCAGCGCCCCCGATGCCGTGCGCCGATCGTTCCTGTCGCTAAGTCCCTATGCTGCAGTGCGATTGCATCTCTCGCAACCCCGCCGGCCTACCGAACATTTGCCTTGCTGCACCGCACCAATAGACTGGCGGGGTCGATCAGGGCCAGTGACGGCCCGCCATCGGGGGATTGCACCATGCGCTTCTTCATCGTTCCCGCCCTTCTCGCCGCCACCGTCGCCCTGCCCGCGATCGCTGCCCCGCTGCAGCATTTCACGCGCGACGGCGAGGAGTACAGCTACACCGCGCAGCGCCAGCCCAACGGCGTCGTGCTGCTCAACGGCACGGTCGACGCGACCGGCGAGCGCTTCGCGCTGCGCGTCCGCGGCACGCAGGTCGTCGGCCGTCTCGGCATGAGCGACGTGTCGTTCACCGTCTCGCACGAGACCGCCGAGCGCCTCGCCGAGGAAGTCTCGCCGGCCACCGAGACGACGACGCTCGCCGCCAACTGAGGCATCCGCCTCCGCCGCACCCGCGGCGATCCTCGAACCCCGCGCCGGCCGGTCCGTCGCGGGGTTTGTCGTGTTGGGCGAGACGCTGTTGCGCTCATTCGAGCGCGCCGCGAAGCAGCCCGCGCGTCCGCACCGCGCCGAACAGGATGCGCTCCTGCGCGGCGAGCCGCTGCGCCTTCGCGACCTCCGCGGGGTTCGGCGGGCCGACCGTGGCGGCGCGCTCCGCATCGAACCCCGCCGACCACGCCGCCCAGCGCGCATCTCCCGGCACGATCGCGATGGAGCGGGTCAGCGTGATATGGTCGCGGGGATCGACGGGCGAGGGCGTTGGTCGGGGCATCGGCGGGGCTCCGGACGGCGAGACGGGCACAGGCATAGGCTGCGGCGAGGGCGCAGCCGGCGCGACCGCTTGACGAAGTTGACAGGCTGGACGCCTTTTCACGCGGGTCCCCGCAGGCGGCGGCGGCGACGCCGCGGCGGCTCCGGTTCGGGCTCGGGCTCGGGCAGGCCGAGCTCGGTGATCATGTCGTCGAAGCTCGCCGGCGGGGTGAGCGACACCCGGAACAGCCCGCGCCGGTCGCCGGGCGGCGCATAGTCGTCGGGCGCGCGCACCCGCAGCAGCGTCGCGAGCAGCTTGTCGTTGTAGCGCCGCCGCGTGCCGATCTGTTCGCCATGGTAGAAGACCGGCTCCTCGACGCCGTAGATCGCGCGCTCATAGGCGGCGTCGCACAGCAGCTGCGTCGAGCGCGCCTGCGCATGGTCCCAGGCCTCGAGGAAGTCGCGCCCGGCGTCGCGGTTGCGATGGGCATAGAAGGCCTGGCGCGAGGCGCCCGCCTGCCGCGCCGCCTGCGAGACGCTGCCGGTCGCGGCGAGCACCTCGACGAAGATGCGCTGCCGCTCGGGGGTGATGCCGTCGTGGCGCTGCGCGAGCGCGCGGGTCTCGGGCGAGGGCGCGGCGTCCGGCACGTCGTCGAACGACGGAACGGGAACAAGCATCGGGCGACTCCTGCGACAGGACGCTAACCTATATGGCACAAGGCTGGTCTGTAGGAAAGGGTTTTCGATCCCGGTCTGTTCTCAGGGCATCCGAATCGCGGTGGGGGCGTGAGTCATGCACCGTCGGGCCGCCGGGCCGATCGACGCGAATAGCGTAACGCCGGGAATGGCGATTAGCGTCGATCCGGCACAGCGGGATTGGACGCGTCGCGCACGCCGTCTCGCTTGCGCGGACCCGCCGATCGATTGCCCGGCCATCGCCGACGCTGGCCGATAGCCGGTTTGCGTATCGGGCCGGGCTGGCAGGGGCGGATCACCGCGGCGCTGCGCAAGGCGGTGGGGTTGTGAGGCGCTGCTGACAGGTTGAGCGCGCGACACTCGCCGCCGTTCGTCCTGAGCCTCTCGAAGGATTGTTCTTCTTCTTATTGGTAGAGCAAGAAGCGATGTGCTTCGACAGGCTCAGGACGAACAGGATTAGTGTCGAGCACCTCGCCACCGGCCTGGATCGGAGATTATACAGCGACCATGCAGCGCGACGCGATCATAGCGAGAATCCGCCGCCATCACCCCGAACCCGAGACGGCAGGGATGACGCGGCCATCGCTGAGATGCTTGCTCACCAAAATTCCCATGATAAGTTAAGGCCATGAACCTCGTCACCGCCCCTTTGGTATTGATGATTACGCCAAGCGCCGTGCCGATCCGAGCGTGAAATCGATAGGAGCATTGGACGTGCAGCAAATTGGCAGGGAGTACCAACTCGACTTCCAAGACGGAACTCTCTTTGGCAATGATGCAGGCGAGGACGAGCAGCCGGAGGTGCTCGCCTCATAAATTACTCTATGCCGAAATACACAAGATATCGGATAAATGATTTATATAAAGAGCATCATCATCAGTTTCAAGGACTTGAGCGTTTAGTGCAGTGCTTTGCTGGACGGAAAGTCAGGTTCACTACCGATGAACTTACCTCGCATATTAATCGTGAATTCATTGGTCCCATAGGAGCGGGCCGCATAGGGCTGATCGACGGCGAAGTATACTCGTCCCCGTTCCAACTCGCCCACTTTCTATTTAAAATAGGGTTTATCGTAGGGCGCGTTGAGTCGGACGAGAGCTCCGCTCACGCGAGTTTTGTAAGTTATTCCGAAAACCCGGAGCTTCTCAAATATAACAGTAGCATTCGCCGCGATTACGATTGGGAAGTGTACCCGTCATTTAGACAGCGCGCGAAATCTAAAGACTTCGCAGATAGTTATCTTGTAGACGACGAAGAATAATAACTACTCCGCCGCCACCTTCGCCGTCTTCCGCTTCCGCACCACTTTCGTCGCCGCCGCCACCGGCGTCACCGCCTTCGCCCCCAGCAGCGGCTTCAAATACCGCCCCGTATAGCTGCGCTCGACCTGCACCACATCCTCGGGCGTGCCGACCGCGACGATCTCGCCGCCCTTGTCGCCGCCCTCCGGCCCCAGGTCGATCATCCAGTCGGCGGTCTTGATCACCTCGAGATTATGCTCGATCACCACCACCGTATTGCCCTGCTCGACCAGCGCGTGGAGCACCTCGAGCAGCTTGCGGACATCCTCGAAATGCAGGCCGGTGGTCGGCTCGTCGAGAATATACAGCGTGTTGCCCGTCGCGCGGCGCGACAATTCCTTGGCGAGCTTGACGCGCTGCGCCTCGCCGCCCGACAGCGTCGTCGCCTGCTGGCCGACCTTGACGTAGCCCAGGCCCACCTCGACCAGCATCAGCATCTTGTCGCGGATGCCGGGCACCGCCTTGAAGAATTCGGCGGCGTCCTCGACGGTCATGTCGAGCACGTCGGCGATCGACTTGCCCTTGAAATGGACCTCGAGCGTCTCGCGATTATAGCGTTTGCCGTGGCACACGTCGCAGGTGACGTAGACGTCGGGCAGGAAGTGCATCTCGATCTTGATCAGCCCGTCGCCGGTGCACGCCTCGCAGCGCCCGCCCTTGACGTTGAAGCTGAACCGGCCGGGCTTGTAGCCGCGCGCCTGCGCCTCGGGCAGCCCCGCGAACCAGTCGCGGATCTGCGTGAACGCGCCGGTGTAGGTCGCCGGATTGCTGCGCGGGGTGCGGCCGATCGGCGACTGGTCGATGTCGATCACCTTGTCGAGATGCTGCAGCCCCTCGATTTTTTCATGCGCACCAGCCAGGACCCGTGCGCCGTTCAGGGTACGGCTGGCCGAGGCGAACAGCGTGTCGATCGTGAAGGTCGATTTGCCCGAGCCGCTGACCCCGGTGATGCAGGTGAAGGTGCCGAGCGGGATGCTCGCGCTGACGTCCTTGAGGTTGTTGGCGGTGGCGCCCTTGACGGTGATCTTACGGCCGTTGCCGGGGCGGCGCGTGGTCGGGACGTCGACCATCCGGCGGCCCGCCAGATAATCGCCGGTCAGGCTGCCTTCGGTTGCAAGAATGTCGTCGAGCGTGCCTTGCGCGACCACCGCGCCGCCGCGCACGCCTGCGCCCGGCCCCATGTCGACGACATAGTCGGCGGTGCGGATCGCGTCCTCGTCATGCTCGACGACGATCACCGTGTTGCCGAGATCGCGCAGACGCCGGAGCGTCACCAGCAGCCGGTCGTTGTCGCGCTGGTGGAGCCCGATCGAGGGCTCGTCGAGCACGTAGAGCACGCCCGACAGCCCGCTGCCGATCTGCGAGGCGAGACGGATGCGCTGGCTCTCGCCGCCCGACAGCGTGCCCGAGGTGCGATCGAGGTTGAGATAGTCGAGCCCGACATTGTCGAGGAAGCCGAGCCGCTCGACGATCTCCTTCAAGATGCGCTCGGCGATCTGCCGCTGCTGGTCGTTGAGGTGCTGCGGCATCTCGCGGAAGAACTTCAAGGCAGGCCCGACCGCGCGGCGCGTCGACATCGAGATGTCCTCGCCGGCGATCTTGACCGCGCGCGCCTCGGGCTTGAGCCGGGCGCCGTCGCACACCTCGCAGGGCCGCGAGGACTGGTATTTGGCGAGCTCCTCGCGCATCCACGCGCTCTCGGTCGAGAGCATGCGGCGCTCGAGATTGCCGACCACCCCCTCGAACGCCTTCTTGACCTCGTAGGATTTGCGCCCGTCCATGAAGCGGAGCGTCACCGCGCGGCCCTTCGAGCCGGTGAGGATCAGCGCGCGCTGCTCGTCGGTCAGCTGGTTCCACGGCGTGCCGAGATCGAAGTTCGCGTCGCGGCTGAGGCTGGAGAGCACCTGCATATAATAAGGCGAGGGCGGGTTGGACTTCGCCCACGGCACCACCGCGCCCTGCTTGATCGAGAGATTCTCGTTGGGCACGACCAGCGCGGGATCGAAATACAGCTTCTCGCCCAGCCCGTCGCAGGCCGGGCAGGCGCCCTGCGGGGCGTTGAACGAGAACAGCCGGGGCTCGATCTCGGCGATGGTGAAGCCCGAGACCGGGCAGGCGAACTTCTCGCTGAAGGTGATGCGGTCGGCGATGCCGTCGGGGAGCGCCAGCGCCTTGATCCCGGTCTTGGCGCGCGCGGCCGGTCCTTCGACTTCGCTCGGGACGAACGGTTCTCCACCATCGCCCTCACCGTTCGTGCCGAGCGCAGTCGAGGCACCGCTGAAGGCCTCGCCCACTACATCGACATAAGCCAGCCCCTCGGCCAGCTTGAGCGCGGTCTCGAAGCTTTCGGCGAGCCGCGTCTCGATCCCCTCGCGCACCGCGAGCCGATCGACCACCACCTCGATGTCGTGCTTGTATTTCTTGTCGAGCGCGGGGGCCTCCTCGATCTCGTGGATCGTGCCGTCGATGCGGACGCGCTGGAAACCCATCTTCTGCCACTCGGCGAGTTCCTTGCGATACTCGCCCTTGCGCCCGCGCACCGCGGGGGCGAGCAACAGGAAGCGCGTCCCCTCGGGCAGCGTCATCACCCGGTCGACCATCTGCGACACCGTCTGCGCGCTGATCGGCAGCCCGGTCGCGGGCGAATAGGGGATGCCGACGCGCGCCCACAGCAGGCGCATGTAATCGTAGATCTCGGTAACCGTCGCGACCGTCGAGCGCGGGTTGCGGCTGGTCGTCTTCTGCTCGATCGAGATCGCGGGGGAGAGACCCTCGATATGATCGACGTCGGGCTTCTGCATCAGCTCGAGGAACTGGCGCGCATAGGCCGACAGGCTCTCGACGTAGCGGCGCTGCCCCTCGGCATAGATGGTGTCGAAGGCGAGGCTCGACTTGCCCGAACCGCTGAGGCCGGTGATCACGATCAGCTTGTCGCGCGGCAGGTCGATCGACACGTCCTTGAGGTTGTGCTCGCGCGCGCCGCGTACGGAGATATGAGTCAGCATAGGGCTCAGTCTGTTCCAGATTTGTTCGGGTGGGGCAAGGGCATCCGCGAAGGCATGGCCGAGATGGGGGCGGCGCCGCGGATCGGCAAGCGAAGCGCCCGCGAGCGCCCGGCGTCGACGGATCGTCGTCGGTCTTTGCCGGTGTCGCGACGCCGTCTCGCGATCCTGACAGCGGCATGCGCACCGTCGGATTGGACGCCGGCACAGTCATGTCCCATTTTTGAACGGATTTCTTGCGACACCGTAGAATCCGTTCTTGCATTCCGGCAATTCATGCCCAACCAGTTCTATTCGTTCGGAAAAGCGTGACCCGTCTGCTGCTATAGTATCTGTTACGCGGCTTGGCGGAATTGGTCTCCCGTATCGCCATTTCTATATGAAGCGTGAAATCGGCTTTGTTTACGCTTTGCAGTTAGGCCCAGTGATCGAACGATTGGGACGGGAATGCCGAAAAGGATAAAAAGGCAGATCGTCAGCGGCGTGGAACGTCTGCACATTCCCAAGAGGATGCGCCAGATCCGCTTCCTGTCGTCCAATCTGCGTCCGCATCGTCGCTATGTCGGCAGCCTGGCATCCTGCGCCAGGATCGTGTCCGACGTGCCGATTGGGCATCTCCGCTACAAATATCTGCGCAACTATCTCGTCCGGGACTGGTCGTTCGCGATGCGTCGAGACGCGATATCCGAGCATTACCGGTTTCTGGCAGAGCGCCGCGAGGCGTTCATCCTCGACCAGGGGCGCCACGGGCGTCGTATTCTCTGGGAGAGCGACGCCAGCCAGGGGGACGAGCCGGTCGTCGCCGTGTCTCTCTCGCGGAGCCGCGTCGCCAGATCCGAAGGGGAATCGGAAATATCCGTCTTCCTGGGCCAGACGAGGCTCGCCACGCTAAGCTTCACCTTCGCGTGCGGGGCGGGGGTCGGTGCCGATCGGCAGACCGTTTGCCTGATCGGCTCGCTGCAGGGGACTGTCGACACGCACGCGGAAACGAAGCGTGCGGCGGGATTGATGATGGGCCTGTCGCCGTTCAAGATGCTGATCGTCGCGCTCAAGATGGTCGCGGCGGCGCTCGGTTTCGACGACGTCCATGCCGTCTCGGCCGGGCAGCAGGTGGCGTTGTGCGGCGAGATCTCGGCGACGGGCCTGGACTATGACAAGCTGTGGACCGCCGCGGGCGCCACGCAGCAGCCCAACGCCTTTTTCCGGCTCAGCACGAAGACGGAAAACCGATCGCTCGCCCATCTGTCGTCGGCGCATCGCCGGCGGGCGGCGCGACGGCGGGAAGCGCAGGAGCGGATCGCAAGCGACATCGCACGGCGCCTCGGCGTGTCGTGCGGTCGCGATACGGCGGCGGCCATCGGCCTGTCCTGACGGCCGCTCCGAATTCGGACCGTGGCTCTTGAGGTCGGAGCCAGATCGTCTAGTCTTGCAGGCAGAACAGGAGGTCATATGCCCCGCTTCCGTCTGCTATTGGGTGCCGTCGTCGCGTCCGGCGCGATCGCTTCGGCGGATGCGCACTCGCCGCCCGGCGACCTGTCATGGGGCAAGCCCGGCGTCTCTCTGGCGCAATATGCCAGCGATGCCGCCCAATGCGCCGATACGTCGCGCGCCGTCGTCGCCTCGATCACGCCCGCGACGCTGACCGCGCTCGATGCGCTGAGCGCCGCCCAACTCGTCGAGGTCGCGCAATATCTCGGGCGCGGTCCCGACGCCGAACCGCTGCGCGCCGTCGCCGACATCGCGGCGACCCGGTCCGCGGAGGATATCGCGCGGCGCTCGCTCAACTTCGGCGCGCGCTATACGCAGATCGTCTCGCACGACGTGCGGGGCGAGCTCCAGGCCGCGCTCGACACATGCCTCGCCGATCGCGGCTATGCGCGGATCCGGTTGACCGAGAGCCAGCTGCGGGCGCTGTCGAGGCTGAAGCGGCACACGCCCGAGCGGACCGCCTATCTGCACGCGATCGACTCCGATCCGGTCGTCGTCGCGCAGCAGGCGATGACGACGCCCTCGTCGCCCCGGTGACCGGCGGGGGCATCCGTCGTCGCATCCCGTCGTCCTGACGAACGTCGGGATCCAGGGCGTCATCCACCGCCAGCGGCGGCCCTGAATCCCGGCTCACGTCCGGCATGACGAAGACGGAGCGGGCGGCCGATCAGCGAACCTCGACGCCCTTCCAGAAGGCGATGCGGTCGCGGATATTCTCGGCCTTGGGCTTGGGATCGGGATAATACCAGGCGGCGTCGCGATTGTCGGCGCCGTCGACGGACAGACTGTAATAATGCGCGGTGCCCTTCCACGGGCAGACCGTCGTCGTATCGCTCGGACGGAGCACCGCCGTATCGACCGAGTCCGCGGGGAAATAATGATTGCCCTCGACGACCACCGTATCCTCGCTGCGCGCGATGACCGCGCCGTGCCAGCGTGCTTCGACCATGATGACTCTCCTTCGCGCATCAGGTCGGGAGTCGCCGCCTCCAAATCAAGGCGTGGACGCGGGCGGCGGCTGGCGGACAGGAAAGGCTGATCCGTCCCGTATCCTCCTGACGAAGGCCAGGATCCGGATACGCCCCGCGCCAAGTGCGAGGCGGCGCCCATCGATCCCGGACCGGGTCGGGGATGAGGAAGACGGGCGTGCGGTCGTCGAAGCGGGGGCGGCGACCTCAGTCGCCGCCCCCGCTGGATCACACCGCCGCCTTGAGCGCGTCGACCAGGTCGGTCTTCTCCCACGAGAAGAAGTCGCCGTCCGCCTCACGGCCGAAATGGCCGTAGCTCGCGGTCTTCTGGTAGATCGGCTTGTTGAGCTGGAGATGCTCGCGAATGCCCTTGGGGGTGAGCCGCACCAGCTTGGGCAGCACCGCCTCGAGCGTGGCCTCGGGTACGGTGCCCGTGCCGTGCGTGTCGACATAGACCGACAGCGGCTCGGCGATGCCGATCGCATAGCTCAGCTGGATCGTGCAGCGCGTCGCGAGACCCGCGGCGACGACGTTCTTGGCGAGATAGCGCGCCACATACGCGGCCGAGCGGTCGACCTTGGTCGGGTCCTTGCCCGAGAAGGCACCGCCGCCGTGCGGGGCGGCCCCGCCGTAGGTGTCGACGATGATCTTGCGGCCGGTGACGCCGGCGTCGCCGTCGGGGCCGCCGATCTCGAACTGGCCGGTCGGGTTGATGTAGATGTCGGTCGCGTCGGTGATGAAGCCCTCGGGCAGCACGTCGCGGAAGACGCTCATCACATAGTCGTGGAGCACGGCATATTTGGCGGGATCGGCGTTCTCGCCCTTCTCGCAATAGCCCTTCGCATGCTGCGTCGAGACGACGAGCGCTGCGGCGCGCACCGGCTTCTCATTCTCATATTGCAGCGTCACCTGGCTCTTGGCGTCGGGCTCGAGGAAGGGGGCGGCGCCCGAATGGCGGTCGGCGGCCATGCGCTCGAGGATCTTGTGGCTGTAGTAGAGCGTGGCGGGCATCAGGCCCGGGGTCTCGTCGGTCGCGTAGCCGAACATGATGCCCTGGTCGCCGGCGCCCTCGTCCTTGTTGCCGCTCTCGTCGACGCCCATCGCGATGTGCGCGGACTGCGGATGGAGGTTGTTCGAGAAGCTGAACGTGTTCCAGTGGAAGCCCGACTGCTCGTAGCCGATCCGCTTGACCGTCGCGCGGATCGTCGCCTCGATCTCGTCCTGCACGCCCGGCGCCCAATTGCCGGCCTCGTCCATGATGCCCTTGCCGCGGATCTCGCCCGCGATGACGACCATGTTGGTGGTGGTCAGCGTCTCGCACGCGATGCGCGCCTGCGGATCCTTGCCGAGGAAAAGATCGACGATCGAGTCGCTGATCTGGTCGGCGACCTTGTCGGGATGGCCCTCGGACACGGATTCGGAGGTGAAGAGAAATTCGCTGCGCATCGGTTCAACGGTCCCTTTGGAAGGAGGCGAAAGTCGGACTTAGAGAAAGCCTTATATAAAGCTCTCTTTATATGTCCTAGCGGCAAATGCCAGCCCTCCGAGAAGCAGCGCTATCAGCAGCACTGCCAAATTGCCGAGATGCGCGAACAGCGTCGCCGGCAACGCGCTCGGCAACGGCAGCGCCATCATCCCCATCGATCCCGCGGGAAGCGACTTGAGCACGCGCCCGTCGGCATCGACGATCGCCGAAATTCCGGTCGGGGTGGCGCGGACGACGGGCATGCCCTCCTCGATCGCGCGCAGTCGCGCCTGTGCCAGATGCTGCGGCGGCCCTGAGTCGCCGAACCAGGCATCGTTGGACGGGTTGAAGACGAACATCGGCCGGTTGGATTCGTCGACGACGTGGCCGGAGAAGACCATCTCGTAGCAGAGCTGGAGCCCGACCTTGCCGAAGCCGGGGAGGGCGAGCGTCTGCGGCCCGGGGCCGGGCTTGAAGTCGATGTCGCCGGGAACGAGGCGGGCAAGGCCGAGCGGGGAGAGGAGCGAGCGCATCGGCAGATATTCGCCGTACGGCACGAGATGCGCCTTGTCGTAGCGGCCGAGCAGCGCGCCGCCCGATCCGATCGCGAACACCGAATTGCGCGCCGCGATCTCGTCGCCCGCGGCGTTGCGGATCGCCGCCTCGCCGCCGCCGAGCAGGATGTCGTGCGGGCCGAGGATGGCGGCAAGCTGCGCGCGCACCGCGGGATCGTCCTGCGCGTCGCCCTCGATCGCGGATTCGGGCCACAGCACCAGTCGCGGCTTGGCGCCGGCGACCCCCGACAATGCCTGCAGGCGGGCGAGGTGGCGCTGGATCAGGTCGGGCGTCCAGCGCTCGCCCTGGCCGATATCGGGCTGGACGACCTGGACGACGGGGCCGGTCGGCATGGCGGGGGGCGGCGGCGGGTCGAAGCGCTGGAGCAAGGCCGGCGCCATATACAGGCCGACAAGGATGCCGAGCCCGATCGCGGCAGGAATGTTGGCGGCGGTGAGCAGCGTGCGGCGGGTCAGCGCGTCGCGTGGGCGGGTCGCGAGGATCAGCATGAAGCCGGTCGAGGCGACGACCAGTCCCGACAGCGCATAGGTGCCGACGGTGCGCGACACGAAGGCGAAGGGCAGGTCGATGATCGTCACCGCGATCGGATTCCACGGGAAGCCTGTGAAGATCGTGCCGCGCAGCCATTCGCTGGCCGCCCAGCTCGCGCCGAGGAACAGCGTCAGGCTGACCGCACCGCCGCCGACGCGCCGCGTCGCCCACCAGGCCGAGGCGGTGGCGAGCGCGGGGAAGACCGCGAGATAGAGCGACAGCGCGACCACCGCGACCCAGCCCAGCCAGGCGGGCATCGCCGCCTGATAGGTGAACGCCTTGGCGATCCAGTCGAGCCCGAGCACGAAATTGCCCAGCCCGAACAGCGCGCCGATCGCCGCGGCGCGCCACAGCGTGTCGGCGCGCGACAGGATCAGATAGAGGAAGCCGAAGGCGAGCAGCGTCAGCGGCCACAGCCCCAGCGGGGCGAAACCGAAGGCGGAGAGGATGCCGAGCAGCAATGCGGAGAGGAGCGGTGCCATGCCGGCCCGCTAGACCCGTCGCCGTCCGCTGTCATCCTCCCTCGTCATGCGGGAGTCACGAACGGCAGGGAAATATCGTCCCCATCGAAGATGGGGAGGGGGACCAGCCGCAGGGTGGTGAAGCGGTATCCGACCGCGGAGACCGGGCGCTTCGGGATGGGTGGCCCGGCCCTCCACCTCCCCGAGCTTGCTCGGGGAGTATCGGGCAGGCGCTCAGCGCTGCAGCCCGGCGATCTGGGTCGGTCCGCCGACCTGCCAGAGCTGGACCGGGCCCATCACCGGCGCTTCGTCGGCAACGGCGGCGGCGGTCATCACAGGCACGGGCGCCGCGGCGCCCTGCGTGGCCTGATAGCGTGCCATCACGGTCATCGCGGTGACGACGTCGGCGGGCAGCGTCACCGGCGCGGCGGCGGGCGGCGTCGGCGCGGCGAGCGCGATCAGCACCGGCTGTGCGTCCAGCTTGGCGGGGGACGCCGAGACGGCGGCGAGCGT
>NZ_CALMAW010000079.1 GCF_937859915.1 uncultured Sphingomonas sp.
GTGCCAGCACCACCTCGCTGTCGCGCAGCGCGCTTTCGCTCTCGGCCAGCCGCGCTGCGAGCGCCGGCCGTGCGGCCTCGCCGTCGGCCACGCGCAGCGTCAGCGCCTCCGCCTCCGACCCGAGCCGCGCGATCGCGGCGGCGGCATCCTCCGCCAATGCCCCTTCGCGCGCGCGATCCTTGTCGAGCGTGTCGCGCAGCCGGGCGAGATCGGAGATCCGCCGCTGCACCGCCGCCAGCGCGGCGCGCTGCGTCTCGAGCCGATGCCCGACGCCGGAGAGGTCCTAGCGTGCCGCCTGCGCCGCAGCACGCGCCGCCGCGAGCCGCTGGGTGGCCTCGCCGACCAGGCCATTGGCACGCTGCAGCTGACCGGCAGTCTCGGCG
Source organism: uncultured Sphingomonas sp. (assembly GCF_937859915.1). Taxonomy (GTDB): domain Bacteria; phylum Pseudomonadota; class Alphaproteobacteria; order Sphingomonadales; family Sphingomonadaceae; genus Solisphingomonas. Next base: position 384 of record NZ_CALMAW010000079.1, read on the forward strand.
ACGCGCGTCTCGCAGGCCTCGGCCTGACGCTTGGCGGCCTGCGCGGCCGCTGCAGCGTCGCGCCAGCGTGCATAGATCAGCCGGCCCTCGGCGATGCGGATCTCGCCCGAGAGCAGCCGATAGCGTTCCGCCGCGCGCGCCTGCCGCCGCAGCGCCCCGGCGCGCGCCTCCATGTCGCCGAGCAGCGCGTCGAGCCGCTCGAGATTGGCCTCGGTCGCGCGCAGCTTCTGCTCGGCATCCTTGCGGCGGACGTGGAGCCCGGCGATCCCCGCCGCCTCCTCGAGCATCGCGCGGCGATCGGTCGGGCGCGCGGCGATGATCGCGCCGATCCGCCCCTGGCTGACCAGCGCCGGCGAATGCGCGCCGGTCGCGGCATCGGCGAACAGCAGCGCGACATCCTTCTGCCGCACGTCGCGCCCGTCGATCCGGTAGGCGGAGCCCGCGCCGCGTTCGATCCGTCGCACGATCTCGGCTTCGTCCGCGCCCTCGGTGCCGGCGCGGTCGAGCAGCATCGAGACCTCGGCGAAGTCGCGCGCGGGACGGGCGGCGGTGCCCGCGAAGATCACGTCCTCCATGCCGCCGCCGCGGAGCGACTTGGCCGAGCCCTCGCCCATCACCCAGCGGATCGCCTCCAGCAGGTTGGACTTGCCGCAGCCATTGGGGCCGACGATTCCCGTCAGCCCCGGCTCGATCAGCAGCTCCGCGGGATCGACGAAGCTCTTGAAGCCGGCGAGCTTGAGCCGCCTGATCCGCATCGCGCGCCCCGGCCCCGTCTCGGCGTCACGCGCCGGCGGCGGTGAGCTGCGCCTTGAGCTGCGGCCATTCCAGGTTGGTCACGACGTCGCCATTGTTGATCGTGAAGCTCGGCGTTCCCTCGATCCGGCCGCTGTCCTTCTGCAGCCGCGCGCTGATCGCCTCGACCGCCTTGGGATCGGCGAGACAGGCCTGCGCCTTGGCCGCCGGCACGCCGCGCTGGCCGACGAACTGGGTATAGCCGAGCTGCTCGGCCCACATCTGCGCCTGCTGATTGGGCGTCTTGCCGGTCAGCGACTGCTGAAAGCTCGGCGGCAGCGTCTCGAACTTGGGCAGGACGTTGACCTGATCGGCAAACATGCTCTCGAGCAGCGGGAAGAAGCTCGCGGCGCCATTGCACTGACCGAGCAAGATCGCGGCGAGATCGGGCGCGTGTATCGGGAAATCGCGGAATTCATAGCTGAGCTTGCCGGTATCGACCATCTTCTTGAGGTCCGGCATCGCCTCCTTCGCGAAGGCGCCGCAATGCGGGCAGGTGCGCGAGCCCCATTCGACCAGCGTCACCGGGGCCGCGGGGCTGCCCATGCGGAAGCCGCCCTCGGGGGTCTGGACGACCTGCTCGGTCCAGCCGCCGGCGGGCGCCGGGCCGACCGGACCGGATGCAGCGGCCGTCGTGCCGGTCGGCGTGGCGGTGCCGGTGTCGGCCTGCTTGTGGCACGCGGCGAGCGCGAGCGTGGCGGCGGCGATCAGCGGAACGGCGAGGCGGGCGGAAAGGGTCATTGTACGCGATACTCCTGTGATCATGCCTTGAGCGCGGTTTGGATCAGCGGCTCGAGCTGCGACCAGACATAGACGTCCTTAAGATTGGCGTCGTTGAGGTAGAAGCTCGGCGTGCCGTCGATCTTGCGGACGTTCCAGGCGTCGTTGGTGCTGCGCTCGAGCGCCTGCTGCATCGGCTTGTTCTGCTGGCAGCCGCCGAGCGCCGCCGCGGTCACGCCGTGCTTGGCGACCAGCGCACCGATGCCGACGCCGTTGAGCATCGTCACCACGGCGACATCCTTGTGCGCGCCCTGCAGATCGGCGCTGTGCGCATTGACCCAGTCGATCGTCTTGGGTTCCCAGTCCGACTGCGCGCCCATCACATCTTCGAGCGTCGCGAAATAGCGCGTCGGTGCCGCGCAGCGCACGCTCTTCGCGACGACGAGATCGATCGCGTCGCGCAGCGCGGTGCGGACCTCGAAGCTGACCTGTCCGCCACGGACGTATTTGTCGAGGATCTGCGGATAGGCCTCCTTCGAGAAGGCGGCGCAATGCGGGCAGGTCGTCGAGAAATATTCGACCAGTCTGACCTTGGCCTGCGGGTTGCCGACGCGGACGCCGCCATCGGCGGTCGGTCCGACGACCTGCGTCCAGTCGACCGCGGCCGGGTGTGCGGCGGCCGGATGATGGACGGCGGCGACCGCCGGTCCGGCAAGCGCGGTGGCGAGGGCAAGCAAGGCGATACGAACGGGACTCATTCGGAAGTCTCCGGAAGGCGCGGCGCGCCGGTGGTGAAGGACAGACCGTGCGCGAGCGAGGTCAACACCGCGCGCAGTTCGGGATCGGCAATCGTGCGCAAACCATCACCGAATTCGACTGGCTTGAGCGACGGGGGCGCCGCAGGCTTGGGCTTCTCGCGCGGCTGCGCGGCGCCCTGCCGGATCTGGACTCGCGCGACCGCCGGATAGCCGAAGAAACGGTTGACGCGCTCGATCAGTGTCGGGGCGACATGCTGCATCATCGTCGCATGCGCGCCCTCGACCGACAGCGTCAGCACGCCGTCGGATCGCTTGCCGGTCGGGAACCGGATCGATTCGGGCGAGCAGACCCCGGCATAGCGCGTGCCGACGATCTCGGGCCAGCGGCTGACCACCGCGGACTGGACGAAGCCGAAGCGGCGGAACGCCGCGCCGCCGACATCGGGCAGGATCTCGGAAACCGCGCGTACGCGTCCCTGGCGCGGCACCTCGACGGGCGGCTTCGCCTTGGCGCGCGGCTTGGCGGCCTTGGGCCGCGCCGGTATGTCCGAACCTTCCGTCATCCGTCTCCCCATGCCATAGCCGGGCCATGCCCGTCGATACGCGCGTCGCCGCTTCCGAAGATGCCGCCCGCCTCCTGCTCGCATGGTACGACGCGCATGCCCGCGCGCTGCCCTGGCGCACGCCGCCGGGCGACCCGACGCCGCCCGATCCGTACCGCGTCTGGCTGAGCGAGATCATGCTTCAGCAGACGACGGTGGCCGCGGTCGGGCCCTATTTCGCCGCCTTCACGAAGCGCTGGCCGAGCGTCGCCGCGCTCGCCGCTGCCGACGAAGCCGAGCTGATGGCCGCCTGGGCCGGGCTCGGCTATTACGCCCGCGCGCGCAACCTGATCGCCTGCGCGCGCGCCGTCGTCGACCAGCACGGCGGCCGCTTTCCCGACACGGAGGCGGGTCTGCGCACGCTGCCGGGCCTCGGGGCGTACACCGCAGCGGCAGTCGCCGCGATCGCGTTCGGACGGCGGGCGGTGGTCGTCGACGCCAATGTCGAGCGCGTGACGACGCGGCTGTTCGCGCTGACCGAGCCGCTGCCCGCGGCGCGCCCCCGCATCCGTGCGCTTGCGGACACGATCACGCCCGACGATCGCGCCGGCGATTTCGCCCAGGCGATGATGGACCTCGGCTCGTCGATCTGCACGACGCGCCGGCCGCGCTGTCTGCTCTGCCCGCTCGCGGCCGACTGCCTGGCGCGCGCCGAGGGCGATCCCGAACTCTATCCGGTCAAGCCTGCCAAGAAGGCCAAGCCGCATCGCCGCGGGCTCGCCTATTGGCTCGAGGTCGAAGGCGCGGTGCTGCTCGTCCGGCGCCCCGACAAGGGGCTGCTCGGCGGCATGCGTGCGCTGCCCGGCGGCGGGTGGGGGGAGATCGCCGAGGCCGCCCCACCGGCGCAAGCCACCTGGCGACCGATCGGCACGGTCGAGCATGTCTTCACCCATTTCTCGCTATCGCTCGACGTGATGGCCGCCGACCTCCCCACCCGCCCCGCGACCGATGTTCCGGACTCACTCTGGTGGCCGGTCGCGGACATCGAGCAGGCGGGACTTCCCACGCTCTACGCCCGCGCCGCAGCGCTCGGCCGCGCCTTCACCCGAGAGGTCCTCCCGCTATGACGTCCGCCCTGACGACCGCTCCCGGCTTCACCGGCTCGTTGCTCGACCGCGTCGACGCCGCGCGCCACGACGCCGCGCTGGTCGCCGCGATGCGGGTCGACGCCCAGGCGCTGCTGCTCTGCCTCGACGAGCTGCGCCCATCGGTCGGCGCCGACGGCGGGCTCGGCTGGACCGCGCTCGACACCGTCGCGAACGACGTGCCGCTGGCACTGCTCGGCCGGCTCGACGACCGGCCGCGATTCGTCGCGCTCACGCCCGGGGTCTCGGCGCTGCGCCGCTCGCCCGAGCTGTTCGCCGCAATCACGACGCTGTCGCCTGCCGAGGCCGGCACCTATGCGACCGCGCGCAGCCTTGTCGACTGGCATGCGCGTCACGGTTTCTGCCCCAATTGCGGTCATGCGACCGACCTGTTCCGCGCCGGCTGGGGCCGGATCTGCCCGAGTTGCGGCGCCGAGCATTTCCCGCGGGTCGATCCGGTCGTGATCATGCTCGCCCAGCACGGCGAAGGCGCGCACGCGCGCGTCCTCGTCGGTCGCCAGCCGGGGTTTCCGGCGGGGCGCTATTCGGCGCTGGCCGGCTTTCTCGAGCCCGGCGAATCGGTCGAGGCGGCGGTTGCGCGCGAGCTGCACGAAGAGGCGGGGATCCGCGTCCATTCGGTGCGCTATCTCGCCTCCCAGCCCTGGCCCTTCCCCTCGCAGCTGATGATCGCCTGCGTCGCGCTGACCGACGACGACGCACTGGTCGTCGACCATAGCGAGCTCGAGGAGGCGAAATGGGTGACCCGCGACGAGGTCGCCGCAGCCCTCGCCGGCGATCCCGCCGCCCCGTTCCTGCCGCCTCCCGCTTATGCGATCGCGCACACGCTCTTCACCCGCTGGCTGGCGGAGGGATGAACAACGTCTCGTCATGCCGGACTTGATCCGGCATCCAGAGTTCCAGAGGGCGTCGCCAGAAGCCCTGGATCCCGGATCAGGTCCGGGATGACAGAAAATCTACCCCGCGCCCCGCTCACGCGCCTGCGGATAGGTGCCGAGGATGCGCACCCAACGCGAGTGGAAGGCGAGTTCCTCGAGCGCGCGGCGGACGCCGGTGTCCTCGGGATGCCCCTCGATATCGGCGTAGAATTCGGTCGCGCGGAACGCGCCGCCGCGCTGATAGCTCTCGAGCTTGGTCATGTTGACGCCGTTGGTGGCAAAGCCGCCCATCGCCTTGAACAGGGCGGCGGGCACGTTCTTCACCGCGAACATCAGCGTCGTCATATAGGGGCCAGGATCGAGCTCGGCGGGGGCGGCGAGCGCCAGCACGACGAAACGCGTGGTGTTGTCGACCTCGTCGGCGATGCCCTCGACCAGCACCGGCAGGCCGTAGATCTCGGCGGCGAGCCTGGGCGCGAGCGCCGCGATCCGTGGCGGCGCGCCCATTTCGACGACGGCGGCGGCGGCGGCGGCGGTATCCGCATAGGGGATCGCGCGGATCCGCTTGTCGCGCAGCCAGAAGCGGCACTGGCCGAGCGCCTGCGGATGGCTCATCGCCTCCTCGACCGCCTCGACCGGGCCGCTGCCGAGCAGGCAGTGGCGGATCGGCAGGAAATGCTCGCCGGTGATCACCAGCCCGCTCTCGGGCAGCAGGAAGTGCATGTCGGCGACGCGGCCGTGCAGCGAATTCTCGATCGGGATCAGCGCGCAGTCGGCGCGACCTTCGCGCACGGCGTCGATCGCGTCCTCGAAACCGAAACAGGGCAGCGGCAGCGCGTCCGGAAACGCCTCGCCGAGCGCGATATGGCTGTTGGCGCCGGGCGCGCCCTGGAAGGCGACGGCGCGCTCGGGAGCGGCGGCGGCGGCGGCCACCATCCGGTCGACGAGGAGGGCGGCGGGGGCGGGGTAGGTCTGCATGACGCGCTGCGCCTACGCGCACCCGCGGTATCGCCGCAAGCGCGCTTGCGGGATCGGCTTGGCGAATCTATGGGTTGGCCGCAAATAACGCCGCGTCACGCGAGCGAGATAGCAATAGGGAGTGCGGCGGCGCATGGTCGATCGGAACGAGGATCCCCATTGGGAAGAGGGAAGCCGGGTTTCCGGAGGCGTCAAGGACCGCACCAACACGATCGCTGGCTGGGTGCTCGCCGCCGGTATCGCCGCGCTCGGCCTCTCGGTCGTCACCGGTGAATATTTCCGCTCCGAACGCCCCGAGAAGATGGGCTATACCGTCGAGGGCGTCGAGGCGGATGCCAGCGCCGGCGGCGGCGAGGCCGCGGAACAGCCCGCCGCTTTCTATCTCGCCAAGGCCGACCCGCAGAAGGGCGCCGACGTCTTCAAGAAATGCGGCGCCTGCCATTCCGACCAGAAGGGCGGACCGAACATGATCGGGCCGCAGCTGTGGGGCGTGGTCGGGCGGCCGGTCGCGACCGAGGCGGGCTTCTCCTATTCGGATGCGCTCAAGGCCCACACCGGCCCGTGGACGTTCGACGAGCTGTTCCAGTGGCTGAAGAGCCCCAAGGCCTATGCCGCGGGCACCAAGATGACCTTCGCGGGCCTCTCCAAGCCCGAGGATCGCGCCAATGTGATCGCCTATCTCAACAGCGAGAGCGACAAGCCCGAGCCGCTGCCGACCGCACCCGCCGCCGGTGCCGCCGCCGCGGCGGGCACCGACGCCTCGGCCAAGGCCGGCCCGAACACCACCGGCGAAGGCGCCAAGAAGCAGCCGGTGATCACCGAAGGCCAGGCCGCGGCGAACCCCAAGGGCAGCGTCGGCGGCAATGGCGCGCCGAGCGTGACGGGCACCGAGGCGCAGACGAAGAAATAGGCATCCGAAAATCCTCCCCGAGCTTGCTTGGGGAGGATGATTACCCCTCGACCCCATACCAATCGAGCACGATCGCCCAGGCCTCGTCCGCGGTCTCGACATAGCGGAACAGCGTCAGGTCCTGCGGATTGACCACACCGTGGTCGGCGAGCGCCTTCCAATTGACCACCGTGTCCCAAAATTCGCGGCCGAACAGCAGGATCGGCAGCGGCGCGATCTTGCCGGTCTGGATCAGGGTCAGCAGCTCGAAGAATTCGTCGAACGTGCCGAACCCGCCGGGGAACACCGCGACCGCGCGCGCATGCAGCAGGAAGTGCATCTTGCGCAGCGCGAAATAGTGAAAGCGCAGCGACAGCCGCGGGGTGACGTAGGGGTTGGGCGCCTGCTCATGGGGCAGCACGATGTTGAGCCCGATCGTCTCGGCGCCGACGTCGGCGGCACCGCGATTGGCCGCTTCCATGATCGAAGGCCCGCCGCCCGAGCACACGACGAATTGGCGCTTGCCGTCCTCGTCGGGGCAGACGCCGCTCGCGAGCCGGGCGAGTTCGCGCGCGATCTCGTAATATTTCGAGTTGGCGGCGAGATTTGCGGCGATCCGCTTCTGCTCGGGGGTCTTGGCCGCGTCGAGCACGAGCGGCGCGCGCTCGGGCGACGGGATCCGGGCCGAGCCATAGAAGACGAAGGTCGAGGCGATGTTCGCCTCCTCGAGCGTCAGCTGCGTCTTGAGCAGCTCGAGCTGGAAGCGGACGGGCCGCAGATCCTCGCGCAGCAGGAACTCGTCGTCCTGGAAGGCGAGCCGATAGGCGGGATCCTCGGTCTGCGGCGTCGCCACCGCGTCGCGCGCGGTCTTCGCCTCGGTGCTGGCATCGGCGAAGATGCGCTTGGGGACGCCGGCCTTCTCGCCGGCCGGGATGCGTGTCTTGTCGGTCATCATTGGGCGACTAGACGCGCAATGTGACGCTGGGAAGTGTCAGCCCCGTGCCCCGGGCGAAAGCCGGGATCCAGGCCCCACTTCTCCGGTCTAGCGCCGCGTCCGCCAAGAACTGCGGCCTGGACGCCGGCTTTCGCCGGGGAACCGACAGGCTTATTTGCAATAGACGCCCGGTCCCATGTCGAAATGCAGGTGATTGCGGTGGAGCGCATTGGCGTCGGGGCCGAGCACGACATGGAAGCGGCGACACCCCGCGTCGTGCACCGCGCGCAGGAAGTTGCGGGCATATTCGTCCGGGCCGTTCCAGTCGTCGAGCACCGTGATCCGCCGTCCGTCGGCGAGCACGAAGCCCGATATGTCGACCGCATCTGAAAGCCCGTGTTCGGACAGCTTGTTGCCCTCAACATTGTTGATCGGGCGGCAGCTGTAGGTGCCGAAGCTCTCGATCTTGACCACCGGCGACGACAGCCAGGCCGCCGCGGCCTTCTGCGCGGCATCGCGCGTCCAGCGGGTGAAGGCATCGGCGAGCGGGCAGGTCATCGCGCCGAGATTGGTGGTCGGCATGCCGATGTCGGTGAGCTGGACGGTGCCGATCGCCGAGCAGCCGCCACCGAAGACTCGGTCCGGCAGTTGATTGTAGCGCGCGCCGTCCGAGGTCAGCTGCGCGAGGCATAGGCGGTGCGCCGCGCTGATGTCGTAGGTCGGTGGCGCGGGCTGCGCCGTATAGCGCGGCGCCGATCGCGGCGGCGTCCGCCGCGCGGGCTGATGACCCTTCGGCACACAGGACATCGTGATCAGCGCCGTTACACCGGCGACCAAGGCGACACGCAGACGACGCACGGCAACTCTCCCCGATACGCCCGCCTACCATCCGCTGCCCGCCCGCACCATAACGCCTACGGAACGCTCGCCGCGCCCACGCGTCTGGCTGGCGAAACCCACGGAAGGAACGGACATGATCGGCAGCCTGATCGGTGCACTCATCGGCGAAGACATCGCCGAGTCGGACGGCGACAGCGGTGCGGTCGGCGCACTGCTCGGCGTCGCGACGGTCGCGGTCGCCAAGAAGATCATCCCGCTGGCGCTGCTCGGCGTCGGCCTGATGGTCGCCAAACATTATTATGACAAGGCGACCGCACCGAGCGCGGAATGATATGATCTCTTGATCCTGGTCTCGCCCGGGATCGAGAGCTCCATGCGTCGATGTTTGGACTCTCGGTGCCGGATCACATCCGGCATGACGAATCAGGCGGACGACCGCCTGGCGGTCAACGCGACGCCAAGCCTGATTGACACCCCCGCCGACGCGACTAAAGCCGTCGGCGGGCCACGCCGCCCCAACGCGGCGCGTGCTCTCTGTGAGGAGAGACTGACATGACTGACACGTTGCGACCCGACGCCACCCGTGCGTCCACCGATCGGCCCGCCACCAAGCCGGCCCGCCCCTTCTTCAGTTCCGGCCCCTGCGCCAAGCCGCCCGGCTGGGATGCCGCGTCGCTGCCGCACGCCTCGCTCGGCCGCTCGCACCGCTCCAAGCTCGGCAAGAGCCGGCTGGCGCATGCGATCGACTTGACGCGCAAAATCCTCCAGGTCCCCGACACGCACCGCATCGGCATCGTCCCGGGCTCCGACACCGGCGCGGTCGAGATGGCGATGTGGACGATGCTGGGCGCCCGCCCCGTCACCACCGTCGCCTGGGAGAGCTTCGGCGAAGGCTGGGTGACCGATGCGGTCAAGCAGCTCAAGATCGACCCGACGGTCGTCAAGGCGCCCTATGGCGAACTGCCCGACATGGCCGCGATCGACCAGGACCAAGACGTCGTCTTCACCTGGAACGGCACCACCTCGGGCGTCCGCGTCCCCGATGGCGACTGGATCAGGGACGACCGCGAGGGCCTGCTGATCTGCGACGCGACCTCGGCCTGCTTCGCGCAGGACGTGCCGATCGACAAGCTCGATGTCGTCACCTTCTCCTGGCAGAAGGCGCTCGGCGGCGAGGGCGCGCACGGCGTGATCATCCTGTCTCCTCGCGCGGTCGAGCGGCTCGAGAGCTACACGCCGTCGTGGCCGATCCCGAAGGTGTTCCGCCTCACCGCCAAGGGCAAGCTCAGCGAAGGCATCTTCAAGGGCGAGACGATCAACACGCCCTCGATGCTGTGCGTCGAGGACTATATCTGGGCGCTCGAATGGGCGCTGACGCATGGCGGGCTCTCGGGCTTGATCAAGCGCGCCGACGAGAATGCCGCAGCACTCGACGCGATCGTGCAGTCGCGCGACTGGCTGGCGCATCTGGCGGCCGACCCGGCCTCGCGCTCGAACACCAGCGTCTGCCTCAAGTTCGCGGGCGATGCCGTCGCCGGGCTCGACGACGACGGGCTGACCGCGATCGAGAAGGCGATGGTCTCGAAGCTCGAGGCGGAGGACGCCGCCTTCGATCTCGGCTCCTACCGCGACGCGCCCCCGGGCCTGCGGATCTGGTGCGGCGCGACCGTCGACACCGCCGACATCGAGGCGCTCGGCCCCTGGCTCGACTGGGCCTTCGCGCAGGCGCGCGCGGCGTAACCTCACCTATCCGTCGTCCCGGCGAAAGCCGGGACCCATGGATACGTCACCGCTCCGACCAGACACGACACCGCCGTCTATGGGTCCCGGCTTCCGCCGGGACGACGGTAGAAGCGAAAGCACCAAAACCATGCCCAAAGTCCTCATTTCCGACAAGATGGACCCGCAAGCCGCCAAGATCTTCCGCGAGCGCGGGGTCGAGGTCGACGAGATCACCGGCAAGACCAAGGACGAGCTGATCGCCATCATCGGCGACTATGACGGCCTCGCCATCCGCTCGGCGACCAAGGTCACCAAGGACGTGCTCGCCGCGGCCAAGAACCTCAAGGTCGTCGGCCGCGCCGGCATCGGCGTCGACAATGTCGACATCCCCTCGGCATCGGCGGCGGGCGTCGTCGTGATGAACACGCCGTTCGGCAATTCGATCACCACCGCCGAGCACGCCATCGCGCTGATGTTCGCGCTCGCCCGCCAGCTTCCCGAGGCCGACGCTTCGACGCAGGCCGGCAAGTGGGAGAAGAACCGCTTCATGGGCGTCGAGCTGACGCAGAAGACGCTCGGGCTGATCGGCGCCGGAAACATCGGCTCGATCGTCGCCGACCGCGCGCTGGGGCTCAAGATGAAGGTGATCGCCTATGATCCCTTCCTCACCCCCGAGCGTGCTAAAGATATCGGCATCGAAAAGGTCGAGCTCGATGCCCTCCTCGCCCGCGCCGACTTCATCACGCTGCACACCCCGCTCACCGACCAGACCCGCAACATCCTGTCCGCCGAGAATCTCGCCAAGACCAAGAAGGGCGTGCGGATCATCAATTGCGCGCGCGGCGGCCTGATCGACGAGGCGGCGCTCAAGGCCGGGCTCGACAGCGGCCACATCGGCGGCGCCGCGCTCGACGTGTTCGTCGAGGAGCCGGCGAGCGCCTCGTCCTTGTTCGGTACGCCCAATTTCATCTCGACGCCGCATCTCGGCGCGTCGACCACCGAGGCGCAGGTCAACGTCGCGATCCAGGTCGCTGAGCAGATGGCGGACTTTTTGATGTCGGGCGGCGTCACCAATGCGCTCAACATGCCGAGCCTGTCGGCCGAGGAAGCGCCCAAGCTCAAGCCGTACATGGCGCTCGCCGAAAAGCTCGGCAGCCTGATCGGCCAGCTCGAGCGCGACGCGATCAAGGGCGTGTCGATCGAGGTCGAGGGCGCCGCCGCCGAGCTCAACCAGAAGCCGATCACCGGCGCGGTGCTCGCCGGCCTGATGCGCGTCTATTCGGACACGGTGAACATGGTCAACGCGCCGACGCTCGCCAAGGAGCGCGGGCTCGACGTGCGCGAGGTGCGCCACGACCGCGAGGGCGACTATCAGACGCTGCTCCGCGTGACGGTCAAGACCGACGCCGGCGAGCGGTCGGTGGCGGGCACGCTGTTCGGCAGCGCCTCGCCGCGGCTGGTCGAGATGTTCGGGATCAAGGTCGAGGCCGATCTAGCCGGCGCGATGCTCTATATCGTCAACGAGGACGCGCCGGGCTTCATCGGCCGGCTCGGCACGACGCTGGGCGAGGCGGGGGTCAATATCGGCACGTTCCACCTGGGGCGGCGCGATGCCGGCGGCGAAGCAGTGCTGCTGCTCTCGGTCGACGGCGCGGTCGACGAGCCGCTGCTGTGGCAGGTGTGCCGTCTGCCGGGCGTGAAGACGGTCAAGGCGCTGACGTTCTGATGTGATTGGGGCGGGCGGCGGCGCTATTCCGGCGCCGCGGCCCGCTTACGGCGGAGCATCAATTCCATCTCGTGGATGATCTGCCGCCCGGTCTTCCTGCCGCCAGTCGCCCCTTCCGGGTCCGACTCGAACAGCGGCCGCATCTGGTCGGACATCTCGCGCATTTTCGCGTAGCGCTCTTCGCCGAGCTTGCCGCGCAGATTGGCGAGGCTGTCGTTGAGGCCTTGGAAGGCGGTATCGATGCTGCGATCCGGGAAATAGCCTGTACGATCCTTGAACGTCGGAGCATTCAGCATCATCCAGCCAAGTTTTTCGCTTAGCTCGCCTATCGTTTGCGCGATATACGGCTTGTAAGGGCGTCTCATAAATATCCTGCAACGGTGCGGAATAGTGGTGACGTCATTTCAGCGCCGGCCGCCTGCGACGTAACATCATTTCCATTTCGTAGATGATCTTGCAGCCCTCCTTCGCCCCTCCCGTCTTACTGTCGGGATCGGACTCAAAGAGCGAGCGCATTTGGTCGGACATCTGCCGCATCTTTTCGTAGCGCTCATCGCCGAGCTTGCTGCGCAGATTGGAAAGGCTCTCGTTGAAACCTTTGAACGTGATGTCCAGATCGCGGTCGGGGAAATAGCCTGAAGGATCCTTGAAGGTTGGTGCATTCAACATCATCCAGCCGAGTTTGTCGTTCAGCTCGCCGATCGTTTGGCAGATATAGGGTTTATAAGGACGCATGGTTATTTCCCCGGGCGTTTGATGATATAGCTGCTGTCGACGCCAAGCTGTCGTGGCCTAATGATCACAACAGCCCTAGGATGGAAGTCGCTACTGAAGAACCGGCGAACCTGTGGCGTTGTCAGTTTTTTCGCAGTCAGCGTGATATCGAATGCCACATCGTCGACCCGCGCGTCCGGTATCGAATAAGAAAGATCATCGCCGGATGAATCATATTCGCGGCCATTCACACGAACTGCCTGCCCGGTAGGAACGGAGAGGCTTCGCACGGTCAAGACGTCTCTAAAGTCGGACTTCACGGCCCGGTCGATGTAATTCCCGATCGCCATCCGCTCCGTTGGCGCAGGCGGCAATCTGCCCGCGTCTGCCGCTGCGAGAGCGTTGTTATATTCTATATCGGCCCGGTCCTGCAG
>NZ_CALMAW010000080.1:0-32639 GCF_937859915.1 uncultured Sphingomonas sp.
GTGTGGCCGGGGGCGAGCGCGTCGTGGCGGTCGGCCCGCGGCGGCGCGGCGCCCGCCCCGTCCTGGCGCTCGCCGACCGGCTTGCCGGGGATATAGGCGTCGACGGGCTGCGCGCGGTCGGGCTGGGGGTTGTGCTTCTCTTCGGCCATGTCAGTCTCCTCGGGCGGTCTGCGCGATCAACGCACCGATCCGCGGGACGGACCCCCGAACCATCCGCTCCGCCGCACGTTCAGCCGCCCGACACTGACAGGAGACGACCATGATCCGTTCCGGTACCGCGCATTATGAAGGCCTCGGCAAAAGCGGCAAGGGCCGCGTCTCGACCCAGTCGGGCGTGCTCAGCGACGCGCGCTACGACTTCAACACGCGCTTCGAGAATGAGGCGGGCACCAATCCCGAGGAGCTGGTCGCCGCCGCGCACGCCTCCTGTTTCACGATGGCGCTGAGCTTCGCGCTGGCGGGCGCGGGCTATACCGACGGCACGCTCGACACCAAGGCGGCGGTGACGCTCGACAAGGATGGCGAGGGGTTCACGGTGACCAAGTCGGCGCTGACGCTGACCGCCAAGATCCCGGGGATCGCGCAGGCCGAGTTCGACCAGATCACCGCGGGCGCCAAGGCGGGTTGCCCGATCTCCAAGCTGCTCAACGCCGAGATCACGCTCGAGGCGACGCTGGAGAACTGAGCCGGACAGAGAAAGACCGCCGGGACGGCCTGCGCCCCGGCGGTCTCGCATGGTCAGCGGCCGGATGATCCAGCCCGGAAGACCCGGTCGCGGCTAACAGCCCGCAGGCTTAGCGCGACATCTCCCGAACGGATAAAACCGACCCCTTAGCTGAACCATGAGACATCGGTCACCTCCTTTCGCTCGTTGATAGGACCCCATGAACCTGAATCATCGAGCCCGGCGATGCAAGCGCTTTTTCGCGCTTTTCCGACGCCTTGCCGACCGTCGCTACCGGCTCGCCCTGCGCTTGGCGTCACGCCTTGCGGAACAGCGCCTTCTTGTTGCCGTCGTGGCGCTTCTCGGCCGCGAGGTCGATCGGGCGGATGCGGTTGACCGGCGCGACCTCGCGATCGCGCTCGAGCACATAATGACCGTCTTCGAGCTTGCGGACCATGGAGTCTCTCCTCTGTGGAGGAAACGCACGGACGCGCGGCGGGTGCCCTAGCCCCGGCAATCCTCGATCACGCGCGCCACTTCCGGCCACGCGGGCAGGACCAGCCGCGATTGTCCGGCGACATCGACGAGAAAGCGTCCGCGGCTGAACGCGATCTGATCGAGACGCGGATCGCGGGCACCGGCGGATGCGGCGATGGCGGGCGGCTGGCCGCCGACATAGCGCGCCGGCAGACCGACCGTCCCGAAGGATGTCGTGAACGTCATGCTGCCCTCTGTCGCGCCCGCGGTACCGCCGTGCGAGAAGATCACCATGCGGCTCGGCAGGTCGCAGCGCACCGCGAACTGTGCGGCCTGCCCTGCCATGCCATATTGCGCAATCGAGGTCTCGCCGGTGCCGCCGCGCCACGTCCAGGTGCCGGGCGTCAGCGCGATGTCGCGCCAATCCTGCTGCGGCGGAGCGGCGGGGAGTGCCGGCACCGGCCGCGGCACCGGCGGCGGTGCGACAACCGGCTTCGGCGGCGCCACGCAGGAGGCCAGCATGGCAAGCGTCAGCGCCACGCCGCTGGTCTGGGTCGCCCGTCGGGTCTGCTGCATGGTCATGCGCGATCCATGGCGGGGGATCGCGAAAGTCGCAAGCGCCGCCGGGCGCGGGCTTCGCTCCGTTCGACCCGCCCGCACCGATGCGCGCGCGCCCGGAGCGGGAAGGCGATCGGATCGGCGGCGCCTTACCCGCCCCGCTTCTGCGCGCGCGCGGCCTTGGCCTTGCCATAGCGTGTCTGCCGCGTACCCGGCTTGCCCAGCGTGGAGTTGCCACGCACCGGCGCGCGATGCTCGGCGACGGGGAGCCCCAATTCCTCCTGCTCGAGCTTGCGGATCTCGTCGCGCAACCGCCCCGCTTCCTCGAATTCGAGATTGGAGGCCGCCTTGCGCATCTGCTTCTCGAGATCCTCGATATAGGCGCGCAGATTGTGCCCGACCATGTGCGGCCGGTCGTCGATCCCGGTGTCGACGGTGACCTGATCACGGCTGGCAAGGTGGCCGACGATGTCGGTGATGTCGCGCTTGATTGTCGCGGGCGTGATGCCGTGCTCGACATTGTAGGCGGTCTGCTTCTCGCGGCGCCGCTCGGTCTCCGCCATCGCGCGTTCCATCGATCCGGTGATGCGATCGGCGTAGAGGATGACCTTGCCGTCGACGTTGCGCGCCGCACGACCGATCGTCTGGATCAGCGAGGTTTCCGAACGTAGGAACCCCTCCTTGTCCGCGTCGAGGATCGCGACCAGCCCGCATTCGGGGATGTCGAGCCCCTCGCGCAGCAGGTTGATGCCGACCAGGATGTCGTAGACGCCGAGCCGCAGGTCGCGGATCAGCTCGATGCGCTCGAGCGTCTCGACGTCGCTGTGCATGTAGCGGACTTTCAGGCCCGCCTCGTGGAGATATTCGGTGAGGTCCTCGGCCATCCGCTTGGTCAGCGTCGTCACAAGGCTGCGATAGCCTTTGGCGGCGGTATCGCGGCACTCCTGCACCAGATCGTCGACCTGATGCTCGACCGGCCGAATTTCCACGGGCGGATCGATCAGCCCGGTCGGGCGAATGACCTGCTCGGCGAACACGCCCCCGGCCTGCTCCATTTCCCACGGCCCCGGCGTCGCCGAGACCGCGACGGTCTGCGGGCGCATGGCGTCCCACTCGTTGAAGCGCAGCGGACGGTTGTCGATGCACGACGGCAGCCGGAAACCATATTCGGCGAGTGTGATCTTGCGGCGGTGATCGCCGCGCGACATGCCGTTGATCTGGCCGACGGTCTGGTGGCTCTCGTCGACGAACAGTAGCGCATTCTCAGGCAGATATTCGAACAGCGTCGGGGGCGGCTCGCCGGGCAGGCGGCCGGTCAAGAAACGGCTGTAATTCTCGATGCCCGCACAAGCCCCCGTGGCCGCGATCATCTCGAGATCGAACTGGACGCGCTGCTCCAGACGCTGCGCCTCGAGCAGCTTGCCCTCGCCGACCAACTCCTTGAGCCGTTCGGCAAGCTCATGCTTGATTGCCTCGGTCGCCTGCTTGAGCGTCGGGCCGGGCGTCACATAGTGCGAATTGGCGTAGACCTTGACATAGTCGAGGCTCGCCACCTTCTTGCCGGTGAGCGGATCGAACTCGGTGATGCTCTCGATCTCGTCGCCGAAGAAGGTGATCCGCCAGGCGGTGTCCTCATAATGCGACGGGAAGAGCTCGAGATTGTCTCCGCGCACACGGAAATTGCCGCGCTGGAAGGCGGCGTCGTTGCGCTTGTACTGAAGCGCAACCAGCTTGCGGACGATCTCGCGCTGGTCGACCGTCTCGCCCTTCTTGAGCTGGAAAGTCATTGCCGAATAGGTCTCGACCGAGCCGATGCCGTAGAGGCACGACACCGAGGCGACGATCAGCACGTCGTCGCGCTCGAGCAGCGAGCGGGTGGCCGAATGGCGCATCCGGTCGATCGCCTCGTTTACCGAGCTTTCCTTCTCGATATAGGTATCCGAGCGCGGCACATAGGCCTCGGGCTGGTAATAGTCGTAATAGCTGACGAAGAATTCGACCGCATTGTCGGGAAAGAATTGCTTGAACTCGCCGTAGAGCTGGGCGGCGAGAATCTTGTTCGGTGCGAGCACCAGCGCGGGGCGCTGCAGTTGCTCGACGACCTTGGCCATCGTGAACGTCTTGCCCGATCCGGTGACGCCGAGCAGCACCTGCGTCTTGTCGTCGTCGTTCATGCCCGCGACGAGATCGGCGATCGCGCCTGGCTGGTCTCCGGCGGGCTCATAATCGGAGACGAGCCGGAACGCCTTGCCACCCTCCGACTTCTCAGGCCGCGCCGGACGGTGCGGCATGAACATCGGCTGGTCTTCGGGCTCGGCGAGGCTGGTACGGATCTGGATGGCCATGCACCAACTATGGGGACGAAGCGCGAACGTCGCAATCGGTGCGACAAACTTCCCGGCCCGTCCCGCGCGAATGGTCGGAGGCCCGCCCCGTCCCGTCGGTCAACGCAGAACCGCGCTTAGACATGCGTCGCGCTATTGGGTAGTGAAGACCATGCGCACGATCCGATTGCTCACCGCCCTCCCGCTGCTACTCGCCGCCGCACCCGCGCCGCCGCTCATGCCGGGTCTGTGGCAAGACACGCTGGTCTACGCCTTGGCCAGCATCAACGGATCGCAACAGGCGGCGGCCCGCATGCAAAGCAAGCTGCCCACGCCGCAGCCGCGCCGCGACTGCTACACAGCGGCCGAGCTCGCCGATCCCCGCACCATCTTCCTCGCGGGAGCAGAGGGCAGCTGCCACTTCGGCCGCTTCACCATGGCAGGCGGCAAGATCGACGCGGCGGGCGACTGTGCGGACGGCCACGGCCAGACCATGCATGTCGTCGGCACCGGCCACTACAGCCCGGACGGCTATGATTTCGACTTCACCGGCAGCGGCCAGACCGGCAAGCTCAACCTCACCTTCCGCGGGCGCGACAGCGCGCGCCGGATCGGCCTGTGCGCGCCTTCCAAAAGCTAGACAGCGTCGCCGTCGCGAGGGCAGCGCCGTTACCGCCTCCGGCGCGATACCTCGCGGTCGTGATGCGGCAGCGCTCAGGCAGCAAAACGCCCCGCCGGCCGGAGCCGACAGGGCGTCTTTGAGGCTAGCGGTCGCTTAGAAGTGGACGCCGAAACCGGCGAGCACCTGGTTGCGATCGTAGCGCAGGCTGGTGTCGGTGACGCCGAGATCGTCGGCGTGGAACGACTTGAAGCGGGTATAGTCATACTCCGCCTTAACATAGGCATGCTTGGTGACCGCGAATTCGGCACCGGCGCCGGCACGCGCGCCGTCACGGTCGGCATGGCCGCCGGCATATTCGACGCCATCGCCGAACTTGCTGCGGATCTGGCCGTTCACATAAGCGAGCTTGCCGTAGACGAGCGTACGCGGCGTGACCTTGTAGCCGACGCGTGCGCCGCCTTCGATCTCGCGGCCCGACTTGATGCAGCCACCGAACTGGCCGCTGGTGCCGGCATAGTCGCAGGTCTTGGCGGTCGAGATCGCATAGCTGCCGAGGACGCCGACGGTCAGCTTGTCGCCGATCGGCATGTCGTAGCCGAGCAGGCCGCCGCCGGTCCATGCCGAGTCATGCGCGTGGGTGGTGGTGCGCGTCGTGCCGTCATCGAAGCGCGAGCGCGTACCGACCCGGTCCCAGCCGCCGAAGATTTCCGCACGCGGGCCGGTGAAGATGGCGGCGTCGGACGGGGCGCTCATCGCGGGGGTAGAGGTGTCGGCATCCTGCGCAAAAGCGGGTGCGGCAGACGCGGCAAGGAGCGCGCCGGTGGCGAGCAGGAACATCTTCATGAAAAGAACCTCGTTTAAGCAACTGGTACAAAGCCTCGCCGAAGCGACGACGCCGGATGATAGTCCCTAGAGTGGGCTATCGTTCCCTAAACTCGTGTCCATGTCGGCACACGGTCGGGCGGTGTTGCGCTTGCAACACGGTTCCTGTCGGCGGCATGAACCAATTGCGGCGAAGACGTGGCGAGGATCGCGTTTGTCTGCCTTATTGCGGACCGCATGCCAGCCGTTCCCCGGCGGAAGCCGGGGCCCAGGTCCGACGCCAGTGACGAGCGCCACGCGCACCACAGGGGCGGGCCTGGGCCCCGGCGTGCGCCGGGGAACGGATCGTCAGGGCTTCGTCAAACGCGCTCGAGCAGCTTCTCGTCCGCGATCTTCCGGCGCCAGACCAGCGGCCCGGTCTGGTGGACGCTCTCGCCGGTCGCATCGACTGCGACGGTCACGGGCATGTCGACGACGTTGAATTCGTAGATCGCCTCCATGCCGAGATCGGCGAAGCCGACGACCTTCGAGGCCTTGATCGCGCGGCTGACCAGATAGGCGGCCCCGCCCACCGCCATCAGATAGGCGGATTTCGCCTCCTTGATCGCGGCGATCGCGGTCGGCCCGCGCTCGGCCTTGCCGACCATCGCGAGCAGGCCCTGGTCGAGCATCATCTTGGTGAACTTGTCCATCCGCGTCGCGGTGGTGGGGCCGGCCGGGCCGACCACCTCGCCCGCGACCGGATCGACCGGCCCGACATAATAGATGGTGCGGCCACGGAAGCTGACCGGCAGCTCCTCGCCGCGGGCGAGCATGTCGGCGATGCGCTTGTGCGCGGCGTCGCGTCCGGTGAGCATCTTGCCGTTGAGCAGCAGCCGGTCGCCCGGCTTCCAGTTCGCCACCACCTCGGGCGTCAGATTGTCGAGGTCGACGCGGATCGATTCCTGCGAGGGCTTCCACTCGACCTGCGGCCAGTCCTCGAGCTTGGGGGTCTCGAGGAAGGCCGGCCCCGAGCCGTCGAGCGTGACGTGGGCGTGGCGCGTCGCGGCGCAATTGGGGATCATCGCGATCGGCAGCGAGGCGGCGTGGGTCGGCCAGGTCTCGATCTTGACGTCGAGCACGGTGGCGAGGCCGCCCAGCCCCTGCGCGCCGATGCCGAGCGCGTTGACCTTGTCGTGCAGTTCGACGCGCAGCTTCTCGATGTCGGTCACAGCCCCGCGCTGCTTGAGCTCGGCCATGTCGATGTCGCCCATCAGCGATTCCTTGGCGAGCTTCATCGCCTGCTCGGCGGTGCCGCCGATGCCGATGCCGAGCATGCCCGGCGGGCACCAGCCGGCGCCCATCTTGGGCAGCTGCTCCAACACCCAGTCGACGACGCTGTCGGACGGGTTGAGCATCGCGAACTTGGACTTGTTCTCCGAGCCGCCACCCTTGGCCGCGACGGTCACTTCGACATGGTCGCCGGGCACCATCTCGACGTTGACGACGGACGGCGTGTTATCCTTGGTGTTTACCCGCCCAAAGATCGGCGGCGAGACGATCGAGGCGCGCAGCCGGTTCTCGGGAAATAGATAGGCGCGGCGCACGCCCTCATCGATCACCTGCTGAAGCGAGCGCGTCGACTCGAGCTGGCAATTCTGACCCCACTTTACGAACACGGTGACGATGCCGGTGTCCTGGCAGATCGGGCGATGGCCCTCCGCGCACATGCGCGAATTGGTGAGGATCTGCGCGATCGCGTCCTTGGCGGCGGGTGCTTGCTCGGCCTCATAGGCGCGACCCAGCGCGCGGATATAGTCCATAGGATGGAAGTAGGAGATATATTGCAGCGCGTCGGCGACGCTCTCGATCAGATCGGCTTCGCGGATGAGAGTGGTCATGACAGATCCCGCTGGTGGAAGTTGAGCGTGCCTTAATCGCCTGCGCGGCGGCGGCCAAGGAATTCGGTGGCGAAGATCGCCAGCGCGACGAGCCCCATCACGGCGCAGAGCAGCATCGTCCCCGTCCAGCCACCGGCATGATAGGCCGCACTGGCGGCGATGCCCCCGGTCGATCCGAACAGGAAGATCACGGTCATGTAGACGGCGTTGGCGCGGCCGCGGTCCTCGCCGGGCAGCGAAAAGATCACGCGCTGCCCGAGCACCTGGTTGAGTTGCGTGGCGCCGTCGAGCGTGATCGCGAACAGGACCAGCCCGATCAGCGAGCCTGCGCCACCCGCCCAGCCCGCCAACAGGCAGGACGCGACGAGGATCAGCATCGCGACGCCGGTGCCGGCGCGGATGTAGCCGCGGTCACCAAGCCGGCCGGCGATCGGCGCGACCAGCGCGCCGGCCGCGCCCGCCAACGCGAAGCCGGCGATCCCCGTCTGCGAGAAATGGAAGCGCGCCGCGAGTTCGAGCGGCACCGCCGTCCAGAAGATCGTGAAGACGGTGAAGACGAAGCCATGATAGGCTGTCCGCCGCTGCAACGGCCGCTCGCGGATCAACAGGCGTCCCATCGAGCGCAGGATGCGCGCATAGCTTTCGCCGCTCGTCGGCCGACGCTCGGGCAGGACACGAGCGAGCAACAGTGCGAGCAGCAGCATCAGCCCGGCGGCAATGCCGAACATGGCGCGCCAGCCGGCGATCTCGGCGATGATGCTCGCCACCGGCCGCGACAGCATGATGCCGGCGAGCAGCCCCGACATGACGTTGCCGATCGTCCGCCCCCGCGTCTCGTGCGGTGCCAGCGACGCGGCGAACGGCACCACCATATGCACGCCCGCCGATGTCACGCCGACCAGCGCCGAGGCGGCCAGAAACAGCGTCGCGCTCGGCGCGACCGCGAGCATCGCCAGCGCCGCGGACGTCAGCCCCAAGGTGGCGAGGATCAGCCGGCGGTTCTCGAGCCGGTCGGCGAGCGGCACGATGAACAGCAGCCCGACCGCATAGCCGAACTGGGTCAGCGTCACGATCAGCCCGGCGGCGCCCGGGGCCATGTGCAGTTCCGGGGCGATCAGCCCGATCAGCGGCTGGGCATAATAAATGTTGGCGACCATCGCGCCGCAGGCCAGCGCGCAGGCAAAGGTGATCGCGGGCGAAATTCCCGCAGGCGCGGCCTCAGTGGCCGCGATCCGGTCGTGCATATTTCGGCCCTTCTGCTGCGCCGCCATCCAGATAGGATGTGACAGCGATTATGCGAGCCGAAACGCGGGGCTGACAGTCGCGATCTGCGCCGTTAGCATCAGCATTCTTGTGAGGGGCGTCGCATGGGATTGTTTTCGCGAGACTCCGTGACGCCGAGGCAGCGCGCCGAGCATGAGGCGCGGGCCGCCGCCTGGGAGCAGGCGCTCGCCCGCCAGTCGCTGCCGTCCTTCGTCGTCGACCGGCTGCAGAACGCCGCGATCGGCAAGCAGCCGTGGGTCGCGACGATGACACCTGCCGAATTGCTGCTCGCCAAGAGCCACGGCGTGAAGCCGATCGCTACCGTCTCGGGCACCTGCTGGTTCCATTATGGCTGGAGCTGGACCGAAGGGCATGAGGAAGGCTGGCACCACGCGCTCAACCGCATCCGCCGCGAGGCGGTGGCCTGCGGCGCCAACGCGATCGTCGACATACGGATGCGCACGCTGCGCCACAGCTTCGGCCCGAGCATGGACTTCACGCTGATCGGTACCGCGATCCGCATAGCGGGATTGACGCCGAGCCCCGATCCGATCGTCGCCACCGTCCCCGCGCTCGAATTCGTGCGGCTGCTCGAAATGGGGATCGTGCCCGTCGGCATCGCGGTCGGCGCGCGCTATGACTGGCTCGGCGGCGGCTATGGCAATGGCTGGGGCGCGAATGCCTGGGGCGGCCAACAGACGCAGTGGCAGACCAGCGTCTTTGCAGGCAACCAGCCGCTCACCGAGCTCGGCACCTTCTGGGAAGGCATCCGCCGCGACGCGCATGCCGCACTTCGCGCCAACGCCGCTGCAATGGGCAATGGCGTGCTCGCGCACACGCATTTCGGCGAAATCCTGAGGCAGGAGCGCGACAAGCAGCCGCCCGCCTATCTCGGCCGCCACATCGTCGTCGGCACCGTCGTCGACACCCCGCGCGGTGCCGACGTGCCGCATGCGATCGAACCCGTGGTCGACATGCGCGACGGCGTCTCGCCGCTCGCGCGCACCGGCGAGGTTCGGCACGCGGTCTACGATACCGATCCATCCGAAGAAGAGGGCAGCATCTGATGAGCGACGCGCACGGGCAGGACATTCCGCAACATGCGCTTCAGCGCCTCGCCGGGTTGCGCAGCCAGGGCCATCCCGACGGCATCTTCACCTCGGATTTTTCGGTCAACGAATTCCTGCTGGTGCGCAAGGCCGGGTTCGAGCCGGTCGGGCTATGCGTCGGATCATGCATCTATCATCTCGGCTTCCAATTCGCCTCATGGGGCGCCAACCAGGAACTCGATGTGCTGTCGACCGCCATGTACGAGGCGCGCGCGCTGGCGATGGAGCGGATGCGGCTCGAGGCGGCACAGATGGGCGCGGACGGGATCGTCGGCGTACGGCTGACGGTCAAGCGGCTCGAATGGGACGCCAAGATCCTGGAATTCGTCGCGATCGGCACCGGCGTCGTCCACGCCAAGGGACATCAGGGCTTCAAGGGCCCCAAGCAGCAGCCCTTCACCTCGGCGTTGTCGGGACAGGACTTCTGGACGCTGCTCGCCGCCGGCTATCGTCCGCTCGAGATGGTGATGGGCAGTTGCGTCTATCATGTGGCGCGCCGCGGCCCGCTCGCGACCCTCGGCAGCGTCGGCCAGAATGTCGAGCTGACCAATTTCAGCCTCGCGCTCTATGAAGCCCGCGAGATCGCAATGGAACGGATGCAGACCGAGGCCGCGCAGGCGGGCGCGGAAGGCGTCGTCGGTGCAGACCTCCATGAGGGCAGCCATAATTGGTCGCCGCACGTCATCGAATTCTTTGCAATCGGCACTGCCGTATTGCCCATCGAAGGCCATGAGTCGGACGACATCCCGGATCCAAAGCTGGTCCTTTCAGTCAACAGCTGATCACCCGGCCCACGAAACATTGATGCCTTGAACATGCATTCAAAATGGTTATGTTTCGTGCACCCCTGGCCGACGATGGTATAGTTGCCGATCCGCGCCGCTCGACCGCAAAATGCTGAAATATTTCCGGCGCTCCTATCGATGTCCGCATGCAGACATCAAAGCGTCGCGGTGGCTCGAAGCGCGTCTCGAAGATGATCGTCAGGCAAGCACATGTTAACTGTCTTTTTTCAGTTGCCGGATCAACGACCTATTCGTGGGAACACCGATCCCCGGCGATCCAGACCAGACGAAAAACCGAACTTTCTTAGCGCGATCCATGCGCCAAAAGCATAATTTTGTCATTAACCTGCAATCAAACCTTGATCGCCGAACAAGAATGCGTACAGACGCCGCTCGTAGGCTTGCAGAATCAGTCGCGGCCGAGTGATTCCGAATGGAGACCCCGCCCATGAGCGAAGAGATGACCAACGAGCTGCTGAGCCTTACCGCCGACATCGTCGCCGCACATGTTGCGAACAACCGGGTCGCGACCAACGAAGTCGCCGATCTGATCTCTCAGGTCCATGCCGCACTTACTGGTCTTGGCGTCGACAAAAAGGTCGAAGAGCCCGAGGCGCAGCCTGCAGTTCCGGTCCGCTCATCGATCAAGCACGACTACATCGTGTGCCTCGAGGACGGCAAGAAGCTCAAGATGCTCAAGCGCTACCTGCGCACCAACTACAACATGACGCCCGACGAATATCGCACCAAGTGGAAGCTGCCGCGCGATTATCCGATGGTGGCGCCGGCTTATGCCGAGCAGCGCCGCGGCCTTGCCCGCGCGATCGGCCTGGGTCGCAAGAAGGACGACGCACCGTCCGCTGAAACGGCGCCCGCCGCTGCAAAGGCGCCGAAGGCCGCCAAAACGCCAGGCGCCGCGCCCAAGCCGCGCGGCCGCCCCGCCAAGGTGAAGCAGGACGCGCCCGTCGAGGCCTGATACAGCGCTCGGTCATGATGATCGAGACCGCGACGGACAGAGGTAAGCGCGAAGCCGCCGAGGCTGCCGTCGCCGAGATCGAGAGCGGCATGCTCGTCGGTCTCGGCACGGGCAGCACGGCGGCCTTCGCCATTTCGGCGCTAGGCAAGCGTATTCGCGACGGATTGCGCGTCACCACGGTCGGCACGTCGCGCGCTACGGAGGCAGCAGCGCGGGCCGCCGGCATCGCGATGCTCGACTTCGCGGACGTCGCGCAGACCGATCTCGTGATCGATGGCGCCGACGAGATCGATCCCGCCTTCCGCGCGATCAAGGGCGGTGGCGGCGCCATGCTGCGCGAGAAGATCGTCGCACGCTCGGCAGCCCGGATGATCTGTGTCGTCGATGCGACCAAGCCGGTTGCGACGCTCGGCACGCGCCCTGTGCCGATAGAGGTCCTGCCCTTTGCACGCAGCTTCGTGTGCGACGCCGTCCGCGCGCTGGGCGGCGAACCCGTCGTCCGCCTCGCCGCCAACGGCGCGCCCGCACTCAGCGACCAGTCCAACCTGTTGATAGATTGTCGTTTCGGACCCATAATGGATCCGGCCGACCTGGCGCGCGAATTGACAGCGGTGGCGGGAATGCTGGGCCACGGCCTGTTCCTCGATGAGATCGACGCGCTGTTCATCGGACGCGGCCAAGGGATCGAGCGGCTCGAGCGGCACATTAAAAGCTGATTTTCAGGGGAACCCTGCTTGCATCGGGCCGTTGCAGGCGGCAGATCGCGCTTTACCTTCCAGCGCATCCCCGGGGATTAACCGATGAGCGATACCGATACCGCAGCCCGTCCCTCCCATCAGGTGACGGAGGACGGCTCGATCGACCGTCTCGCCATCGACACCATTCGTACCCTGGCGATGGACGCCGTGCAGAAGGCCAACAGCGGCCACCCCGGCACCCCGATGTCGCTGGCGCCGATCGCCGAGACGCTGTGGACCAAATTCCTGCGCTTCGACCCCAAGGCGCCGCTCTGGCCCAACCGCGACCGCTTCATCCTGTCGTGCGGCCACGCCTCGATGCTGCTCTATTCGCTGCTCCATCTCTCGGGCACGATCGAGGTCGACGAGCATGGCAAGCCGACCGGCGACGCCGCGGTCAGCCTCGACGACATCAAGCAGTTCCGCCAGCTCTCCTCCAAGACGCCGGGCCATCCCGAATATCGCGACACCACCGGCGTCGAGACCACGACCGGTCCGCTTGGCGCGGGCTGCGGCAATTCGGTCGGCTTCGCGATCGCCGAGCGCTGGCTGGCGTCGCACTTCAACAAGCCCGGCTTCGAAATCTTCGACCACGACACCTATGTCTTCTCGTCCGATGGCGACATGATGGAAGGTGTCGCCTCCGAGGCGGCGTCGATCGCGGGCCACCTCCGGCTCGTCAACCTCTGCTGGGTCTACGATTCGAACAACATCACGATCGAGGGCGACACGCAGCTCGCCTTCGACGAGGACGTCATCCAGCGCTTCAAGGCCTATGGCTGGCACACGATCCTGATCGACGATGCCGAGGACACGCAGGCCTTCGCCAAGGCGATCGAGGAATTCAAGGCGACCACCGACCGCCCGACCTTCATCGAGGTGCGCTCGGTGATCGGCATCGGCTTCCCGACGCGCGCCGGCACGCACAAGGCGCACTCCGACGCGCCGGGCGAAGACGAGATCCGCGGCGCCAAGAAGAGCTATGGCTGGCCCGAGGACGCGCAGTTCCTCGTGCCGCCCGAAGCCAAGACGCATTTCGAGCAGTCGATGGCGAAGAACAGCGAGCTGAGCGCGACCTGGACCAAGCTGGTCGGCGACTACCGCACCCAATATCCCGATCTTGCGCGCGAACTCGACACGATGCTCGCGGGCGAACTGCCCGACGGCTGGGACGCCGCGCTCCCGCATTTCGATGCCGACGCGAAGGGCATGGCGAGCCGCGAAGCGAGCGGAAAGGTGCTGAACGCGATCGCGCCCGCCATTCCCTGGCTGGTCGGCGGCGCCGCCGATCTCTCGCCCTCGACCAAGACCGACATCAAGGATGCCGGCTCGTTCGAGGCGAAGAGCTATGACGGTCGCAACATGCATTTCGGCATCCGCGAGCATGGCATGGGCGCCGCCGCCAACGGCATGGCGCTCAGCTATCTGCGCTCCTACACCGGCACCTTCTTCGTCTTCTCGGACTATATGCGCCCGACGCTGCGGCTCGCCGCGATCATGCAGGTGCCGACGATCTTCGTGTTCACGCACGACTCGATCGGCGTCGGCGAGGACGGCCCGACGCACCAGCCGATCGAGCAGCTCGCCTCGCTGCGCGCCGTTCCCGGCCTCGACACGATCCGCCCCGGCGACGCCAACGAAACCGCTTATGCCTGGAAGGCCGCGCTCGACGCGCAGAAGACGCCCAGCGTGCTGGTCTTCTCGCGCCAGCCGATGCCGACGCTTGACCGCAGTAAGTATAACTCCGCTGAAGGCCTGCTCAAGGGCGGCTATGTCGTGACCAAGGACGAGGGCGAGCCCGACGTCATCCTGATCGCCACCGGCACCGAGCTCGGCCTCGCGGTCGCGGCGGCGGAAAAACTCAAGGAAGGCGGCACCAACGCGCGCGTCGTCTCGCTGCCGAGCTTCCATCGCTTCGAGGTGCAGGACAAGGCGTATAAGGACAGCGTGCTGCCGCCGTCGGTCCGCGCGCGCGTCGCGATCGAGATGGGCAGCGAGTTCGGCTGGGATCGCTATGTCGGCTTCGACGGCGAGACGATCACCATGTCGACCTTCGGCGCCTCGGCACCGATCGCCAAGCTCGCGGATAAATTCGGCTTCTCCGTCGACAATGTCATCAAGGTGGCACGCGACGTGATGGAAAGGACCAAATGATGAGCGACCCGATCGACGCAATCGCCGACCGCGCTGACGACAAGGAGACCGGACCCGTGACCAACCGTCTGCATGCGCTGGAGAATGCCGGACAGGCCGTCTGGCTCGATTTCGTCGATCGCAAGTTCATGCGCGAGGGCGGCCTCAAGCGCCTCGTCGAGGAGGACGGCCTGACCGGCGTCACCTCCAACCCGACGATCTTCGAGAAGGCGATCGGCCACTCCGACGCCTATGACGAGCAGCTCGAGAAGGACATCGACGAGGCCGACGCCACCGTCGAGACCAGCTATGAGATGCTCGCCATCGCCGACATCCGGGACGCCTGCGATACCTTGGCCCCGGTGTACGAAACGCTCGACGCCAAGGACGGCTATGTCTCGATCGAGGTCTCGCCCTATCTCGCAATGGCGACCGACGACACGATCAACGCCGCGCGCCGGCTGTGGAAGACGGTCGACCGCAAGAATCTGATGGTCAAGATCCCGGGCACCAAGCCCGGCCTGCCCGCGATCCAGATGGCGATCGAAGACGGCATCAACATCAATGTCACGCTGCTGTTCGCGGTCGATGCCTATAAGGCGGTGCTCGAGGCCTATATCGCCGGCCTCGAGTCGCGCGTCGCCAAGGGTGAGCCGGTCGACAAGATCGCCTCGGTCGCGAGCTTCTTCGTCAGCCGCATCGACGGCGCGATCGACAAGACGATCGACGAGAAGATCAAGGCCGGCGGCGACGATGTCGAGGCGCTCAAGGCGGTGCGCGGCAAGGTCGCGATCGCCAATGCCAAGATGGCCTATCAGCATTATCTCGAAGTCTCGGCCTCGCCGCGCTGGCAGGCGCTCGCCACCAAGGGCGCGATGCCGCAGCGGTTGCTGTGGGCATCGACCGGCACCAAGGATCCGAGCTATTCGGACGTGCTCTATGTCGAGACGCTGATCGGTCGCGACACGGTCAACACCATGCCGCCCAAGACGATGGACGCGTTCCGCGACCATGGCGAGACCGCCGAGGCGATCACCACCGATCTCGACGGCGCCAAGAAAGTCCTGAGCGAGGCCGAGCGGCTCGGGCTCGATCTGCCCGGCGTCACCGCCAGCCTCGTCGAGAGCGGCGTCGAGAGCTTCGCCGATGCGGCGGATTCGCTCTACGGCGCGGTCGCCGACAAGCGCGCGCAATTCCTTGGCAAGAAGCTCGACACGATGACCGCCGATCTGCCCGAGGATCTCGCCGCGGCCGTCAAGGAGACGATCGAAAAGGCGCGCAAGCAAGGCTGGTCGCGCAAGCTGTGGGCGCACGATGCGTCGATGTGGACCGGCGGCGACGAGGCCAAGTGGCTCGGCTGGCTGGCCGCCGCCAAGGGCGAGCAGGTCGACGAGACCGCGCTCACCCAGCTGCGCCAGGAGGCCAAGCAATATAAGGATGTCGTCCTGCTCGGCATGGGCGGCTCCAGCCTCGGGCCCGAGGTGATCGGCCGGATCCTGGGTTCGGCGCAGGGCTCGCCCAAGCTGCACGCGCTCGACAGCACCGATCCGGGCCAGGTCGCGACCGTCGCCGATGCGATCGATCCCGCCAACACGCTGTTCATCGTCTCGTCCAAATCGGGCTCGACGATGGAGCCCGAACTGCTGCGCGCCTATTTCTTCGCGCGCGTCGAGCAGGCGCTGGGCGAAGGCAAGGCGGGTCCGCGCTTCGTCGCGGTCACCGATCCCGGCTCGAAGCTCGAGGCGACCGCCAAGCAGGACGGCTTCGCGCACATCTTCTACGGCGATCCCGCGATCGGCGGCCGCTATTCGGTGCTCTCGGCCTTCGGGATGGTGCCCGCCGCCGCGATCGGCATCGACACCGGCGCCTGGTTCGAGCGGATCAAGACGATGGTCAATTCGGTCGGCCCCGATGCGCCGCCCGCCTCCAACCCCGGCGTCCACTTCGGCGCGATCATCGGCACCGCCGCGGTCCACGGCCGCGACAAGCTGACTTTGGTCCCCTCGCCCACGCTCAAGCCGTTCGGCTCGTGGCTCGAGCAGCTGCTCGCCGAATCCACGGGCAAGCAGGGCAAGGGCATTGTGCCTGTCGACCTCGAGCCGCTTGGACCTCCGTCGGTTTACGGGAACGACCGGCTGTTCGTGCATCTCCACCTCGAGGGCGACGAGATGGACGCGGACCACGCCAAGCTCGATGCGCTCAAGGCCGCCGGCCATCCGATCGTCACGATCGTGCTCCAGACCAAGGAGGATATTGGCCAGGAGTTCGTCCGCTGGGAGGTCGCAACCGCGGTCGCCGGCGCGGTGATCGGGATCGATCCGTTCGACCAGCCCGATGTCGAGGACGCCAAGATCCAGACGCGCCAGCTGATCGACAAATATGAGGAGTCGGGTCAGCTCGAGCCCGAAACCGCCTTCTTCGAGGACAGCGACTTCGCCTTCTTCGCGCCAAGCGCGATTGCAGGCGACGATGCGACGGCGATCCTGAAGGCCCATTTCGGCACCGCCAAGCCCAAGGATTATGCCGGGTTCCTCGTCTATTGCGAACGCAACGCGGCGCATGAGGCGGCGATCGAGGCGATGCGCGTCAAGGTCCGCGACACGCACACAATCGCGACCGTCGCCGGCTTCGGCCCGCGTTTCCTCCATTCGACGGGCCAGGCCTATAAGGGCGGCCCCAAGGAGGGCATCTTCCTCGAGATCACCCGCGAGCCCAGCCAGGACATCGCGATCCCGGGCAAGCGCGCGAGCTTCGGCACGGTGCAGGTGGCGCAGGCGCGCGGCGATCTCGACGTGCTCGCCTCACGCGGCCAGCGCGTGCTGCGCGTCCATCTCAAGGACGACAAGACCGGGCTCGACGCGCTCGGCCGCGCGCTGGACGCCGCGAACTCTTAATCTCTGACACGGGAACGCAACGACATGCAGATCGCAATGATCGGCCTCGGCCGTATGGGTGCGGGTATCGCCAACCGCCTGATGAACCACGGCCATGAGGTCGTGGCGTTCGACCAGGACCCGAAGGCCGTTGCCAAGGTGGTCGAAAAGGGCGCGGTCGGCGTGCCCGCGCTCGCCGACGTGATCGGCAAGATGGCGGCGCCGCGCCACATCTGGGTGATGCTGCCCGCGGGCAAGATCACCGAGGACACGGTCGAGACGCTGTCGGGCCTGCTCGAAAAGGGCGACACGATCATCGACGGCGGCAACACCTTCTACAAGGATGACATCCGCCGCTCGAAGGCGCTGGTCGAGAAGGGCATCGACTATGTCGACGTCGGCACCTCGGGCGGCGTCTGGGGTCTGGAGCGCGGCTTCTGCATGATGATCGGCGGCCCCAAGGCGGTCGTCGACCGGCTCGACCCGATCTTCGACGCGCTGGCGCCCGGGCTCGGCACCATCCCGCGCACGATCGGCCGCGAGGGCGATGCGACCGCCCCCGAGAAGGGCTATATCCACGCCGGCACCGCGGGCGCGGGCCACTTCGTCAAGATGGTCCACAACGGCATCGAATATGGCCTGATGGCCGCCTATGCCGAGGGCTTCGACATCCTCAAGACCAAGAATAGCGACAAGCTGCCCGAGGACGAGCGCTTCGATCTCTACCTCCCCGACATCGCCGAAGTGTGGCGCCGTGGCTCGGTGATCTCGTCCTGGCTGCTCGATCTGTCCGCGGACGCGCTCTACGCCAACCATGATCTCACCGACTATAGCGGCGTCGTCGCCGATTCCGGCGAGGGCAATTGGACGATCCAGGCGGCGATGGAAGAGGCGGTGCCCGCCTATGTCCTCTCCGCCGCGCTGTTCGCGCGCTACCGTTCGCGCAGCGACAACACCTTCGGCGACAAGCTGCTCTCGGCGATGCGCCACGGCTTCGGCGGGCATGTCGAGATGCCGCAATAATGGCGAAAGCCAAGACCGTCGCGGCGGGCGATCCCGCCCCGCCCGCGACGCTGGTGATCTTCGGCGGCGCGGGAGATCTCTCGCGCCGCCTGCTCACGCCCGCGCTGGTCAACCTGACGCGCGACGGGCTGATCGGCGACGCGCTCGACATTGTCGTCGTCAGCCGCGGCCCCGACGAGGGCATCCAGACGCAGCTCGAGGAGCATCTCGAGCTCAAGGACAAGGCGATCAAGAAGGCGTGGGGCACGCGCCGCAAGCGCGTCTCCTATGTCTCGGGCAATTTCGACGACCCCGAGACCTACACCAATCTCGCCAAGCAGATGGCCGGCGACGCCAATGTCGCCTTCTATCTGGCGACCTCCGCGAGCTTCTTCGGCACGATCGCCGAGCAGCTCGCCAAGGCGGGCATGCTCGACGAGAAAAGCGGCTTCCGCCGGATGGTGATCGAGAAGCCCTTCGGCCACGATCTCGCCTCCGCCAAGGCGCTCAACAAGAAACTTCTGTCCGTCATGGACGAGACGCAGATCTACCGGATCGACCATTTCCTCGGCAAGGAGACGGTCCAGAACATCATGGTCGCACGCTTCGGCAACGCGTTCATGGAGGCGGTGTGGAACAACCGCTATGTCGATCATGTCCAGATCACCGCCGCCGAGACCGTCGACGTCGGCACGCGCGGCGCCTTCTACGACGCCACCGGCGCGCTGCGCGACATGGTGCCCAACCATCTCTTCCAGCTGCTCGCGATGGTCGGGATGGAGCCGCCCAACAGCTTTGGCGCCGAAGCGGTGCGCAACGAGAAGGCCAAGCTGCTCGATGCGGTGCGCGTGCCGACCAATGCCGAGGCGAAGAAACAGGCGGTGCGCGGCCGCTATGCGGCGGGCAGCGCGGGCGGCAAGACGGTCGGCGCCTATCTCAAGGCCGCCGATGTCGCCAAGGACAGCCGCACCGAGACCTATGTTGCGCTGAAACTGCTCGTCGACAGCTGGCGCTGGGCGGGCGTGCCGTTCTATCTGCGCACCGGCAAGGCGCTGACCGCGCGCGACACCGAGATCGTGATCCAGTTCAAGCATAATGCGCTGGCGATGTTCCGCGACACCGACATCACCAAAATCCCGCCCAACAAGCTGGTCATCCAGATCCAGCCCAATGAGGGGATCGACCTCGAATTCGTCGCCAAGAAGCCGGGGCCGGTGGTCGACACCGCGCGCGTGAGCATGGACTTCCGCTACAAGGACGCGTTCGATCTCGGCCAGCGCACCGGCTACGAGACCTTGCTCTACGACGTGCTGATCGGCGACCAGTCGCTGTTCCAGCGCGCCGACATGGTCGAGCGCGGCTGGGCGATCGTCGAGCCGATCCTGCGCCTGTGGGGCAAGGACGGCGCGCCAGAAGAGTATGAACCCGGCTCCGCCGGGCCGGCCGGCGCCGATGCGCTGATGACAAGGGACGATCGCACATGGCATCCGATAGATTGAGCGAGCATCCCATCCGGCTGCTCGTGTCCGACGTCGACGGCACGCTGGTACGCAAGGACAAGAGCCTCGCCGAGGCCACCGTCGACGCCGCGCACCGCCTCGAGAAGGCGAGCCTGACGATGACGCTGATCAGCGCGCGGCCGCCCTCGGGCATCCTGCCGATGGCCAAGGCGCTGGGGCTGACCGCACCGCTCGGCGCGTTCAACGGCGGCACGCTGGTCATGCCCTCGGGCGACATCCTGACCGCGCGTCACCTCTCGGCCGAGGCGAGCCGCACCGCGATCGACATCGTCGCCAAGAGTGGCGCCGCCACCTGGGCGTTCGCCGACGGCAAATGGTATGCGACCGACGACACCAACCCGCACGTCCCCCACGAGCGCAAGGCGGCGATGGTCGAGCCGATCGTCGGCAACGACTTCGAGGCGCTGCACGGGCGGATCGACAAGATCGTCGGGGTCAGCGACGATGTCGCGCTGATCGCCAAGCTCAAGGATGATACGCAGGCGGCGCTCGGCGAGAATGCCGAAGTGTCCTGTTCGCAGACCTATTATTGCGACATCACCCATCCGCTCGCCAACAAGGGCGACGGCATCATCGCGCTGTGCGCGGCGATCGACATTCCGCTCTCCGAGACCGCCGCGATCGGCGACATGCCCAACGACATACCGATGCTCAAGAAGGCCGCGATCGCGATCGCGATGGGCCAGGCACCCGCCGAAGTGAAGGCCGAGGCCGACTGGGTCAGCGCGTCGAACGACGAGGACGGCGTGGCGAAGGCGATCGACCGGATCCTGCTGCCCGAGGCGGCGAAGCACCGGCTGTAAGGACCTTTTCCTTCTCCCTGTCGGCGATGGGGAGAATGCGAAGCGATCAGCGCGCCGTGCGCCGCGCCGGCTCAGACCGCCAGCGCCGGCCGCGCCACCACATCAGCAGGCCGGTGATCCCGAGCAGCGTCGGCGCGACGCCCCAGGCGACCATCACCACCCGCCATCCGATGCCGAGCGTGCTGCCGTCGTGAAGATGACGCACCGGGAGCGCCAGCCCGCCGCGCGGCGGCGCGACCGTTGCCGCGCCGGTCGCATCGTCAACGGTGACATCGCTCGGTCCCGTTGCGGCCGAGATCGAGAGCCGCCACGGGCCATCCTTGCCCGCCGGCCAGGCGATCGATGCGGGCGCGCCAGGCACGACCGCCTCGGCCGCCGCCAGCGCCTGGTCCGGGGTCAGCGCGGTGTGCTCGAGCGGCACCGCGCGCATGCGGTCGGCCATGCCGCCGCGCGGCGGCGCGGCGAGCCCGACCGCCGCGATCATCTGCGGCCAGGCGATCCACACCCCGGTGACCGCCTGGAACGCAAGCGGCAGCGCGATCCAGAAGCCGACGCGGTGGTGGAGATTGGTATCGAGCTTGCGATCCCCGCGCCGCCACCGCAGTCCCGCGGAGACCTGTCCGACCGTCGGCCACCACAGCCACACCCCGCCGGCGGCCATCAGGAACATCGCAACGCCGAGCAGCCCGACCACCGCACGGCCGACGCCGGGGACGAACAGGCTGCCATGGAAATTATGCGCGATCCGCACGAATCCGCGGTCGCCGCGCGTCAGATCGAGCGGATGCGCATCGACCGGATCGAGCCACAGGCTGATCCGCAGCGGCGGTCCGTGCCGTGCGCCGGCGGTCGCGACCCTGCTGGCGAGCACGATCACCGGACCCGCGCCGTCGGGATAGCGGATCGTCGCAATGTGCTCGTCGGGGTGCAGCGCCCGCCGTGCCGCCGCGGCGTAGACGGACGGCGGCTGCGTCGCAGTCCCGTGCACCGCATAGCGCTGCGGGTTGAGCGCCTGGTCGATGGCATCGTCCCAGGCGAGGACGACGCCGCTCAGCCCCAGGGGGATCAGCAGGATCATCAGGCTCAGCCCGGTCCATTTGTGAATCTGCCACCATGCGCGGCGCAGCGTCTGCCGGCGTGCCATTCGATCTCTGCCCCGCGATTGCCCGATCCTGCGGGCGCTGCCACGGCCGCCATCGCGCCGTCAATCGGCGCGGACACCACGGGCGTTGACCACGCGGCCGATCCCGGCACAAACGACCGCAGCAGGCGCCCCAATTCGATGCGCCTCCAGATTGACAAGCGCTGTCACGCGCCGTTGGCCGATGCTAGAGCGGGCCATCTTCGACGGTGACCGCATGACAGGCCGGACGACAAGGGAGAGGCGCATTGACTGAACTGGTTACCGTCGACATCGGTGGCACCAACGCTCGCTTCGCGATCGCGACGGTCCAGGAAGACCGCTCGATCGAGCTCGGCGAGGTCGTCACGCTCCCCACCCACGCCTATGCCAGCCTGCGCAGCGCCTGGGAGGCGTTCGCCGAGAAGATCGGCCGCCCCCTGCCCCGCGATGGCGCGATCTCCTTCGCGGGCCCCGTCGACGGCGAGGTGCTCAAGCTCACCAACAGCCCGTGGGTGGTGCGCCCCGCGCTGATCCCGTCGGTGCTCGGGCTCGACCGGTTTGAGATCGTCAATGATTTCGGCGCGATCGGCTATGCGGTCAGCCATCTGAAACCCGAGCATCTGCTCCATCTTTGCGGGCCAGACGAGCCCTTCGGCGCCGAAGGCACGATCAGCATCGTCGGCCCTGGCACCGGGCTCGGCGTCGCCCAGCTCCATCGCCACGCCGGCCAGGTCAGCGTCGTCGAGACCGAGGGCGGCCACATCGACTATGCCCCGCTCGACAAGCTCGAGGACCAGATCCTCGTGCGCCTGCGCGCGCGCTATCGCCGCGTCTCGATCGAGCGGGTCTGCTCGGGGCCAGGCCTCGCCAACATCTACGAGGCGCTCGCCGCGATCGAGGGGCGCACCGTGCCGGTCGGTGACGACAGCACGCTGTGGAAGGCCGCGCTCGGCGGCTCGGACGTGCTCGCCTCCGCCGCGCTCGACCGCTTCTGCCTGTCGCTGGGCTCGGTCGCGGGCGATCTCGCGCTGGCGCACGGCGCCTGGTGCGGCACGGTGATCGCCGGCGGCGTCGGCGTCCGCATCAAGGATCATCTGCCGGTGTCGGGCTTCGCCGGCCGCTATATCCTGAAGGGCCGGTTCGAGGCGCGGATGGCCAAGATCCCGGTCAAGCTGATCACCTACGAACAGCCCGGCCTGCTCGGCGCCGCCGCCGCCTTCGTCGAACGGCATCTCAAGGGGTAAGGCGCTCGACTTATTCTTCGTCATCCCGGACGTGATCCGCGATCCATAGACGCGGCGTCAGATCGTCGAGCGCGGCGTGTATGGGTTCCCGCCTGCGCGGGAATGACCGATAATGTCGCGATCCGCTTTTCCCTTCTCTCCCCTTCGCACGCGCAGCATGGCACTTTGCCAGACGCGCCGCTTGGCGTAAGGGCTCCGGCGTGGACGCAGTCAGCACCCCCAAAGAGATGACCCCGCACGTCGTCGCCGCAAGCCCGCACGCCGGGATCGGCTTCCGCGAGTTCGTCGGCATGATCGCCGCGATGATGGCGATGATGGCGCTCGGCATCGACACGATGCTCCCCGCGCTGCCCGCGATCGGCCATTCGCTGGGTGTCGCCGACGAGAATGAGCGGCAGTGGATCATCACCTCGTTCGTGCTCGGCTTCGGCGTGGCGATGATCATCTATGGGCCGCTGTCGGATCGCTATGGCCGCAAGACGCTGATGCTCGGCGGCATGGTCGGCTATGCGATCTGCTGCGTCGGCATCGCCTTCGCACCGAGCTTCGCGGTGTTGCTGACCTTGCGCGTGCTGCAGGGCGCCTCGATCGCGGCGACGCGGGTGGTCGCGACCTCGATGGTGCGCGACTGCTACGGCGGCCGGCAGATGGCGCGAGTCATGTCGCTCGCGATGATGATCTTCCTTGCCGTGCCCGTGCTGGCGCCATCGATCGGGCAGCTGATCATGCTGGTCTTCCCGTGGCGCGGTCTGTTCCTCGCGCTGGCGGCGTTTGCGGTCGTCGTGTTCATCTGGGTGGGGTTGCGCCTGCCCGAGACGCTGCATCCCGATTTCCGCCGGCCGATCGCGGCGCGATCGATCCTGGTCGGTTTCTGGACCGCACTGACCACGCGGCAGGCCGGCGGCTACATGATCGTCCAGGCGCTGCTGCAGGGCTCGCTGCTCGGCTTCATCAGCTCGATCGAGCAGGTGTTCGCGGACATCTTCCATGCCCCTAAGCTGATGCCGCCGGTCTTCGCCGTGATCGCGGGCGCCATGGGCGTAGCGTCGCTGATCAACTCGCGGCTGGTCGAGCGGCTGGGTACGCGCCGGCTCGGCCATGCCGCGATCGTCGGCATGACGGTCGCCGAGATCATCCACCTGCTCGTCGTGCTCGGCGGCGGGGAATCGATCTGGACCTTCGGCGCCTTCCAGGCGATCGCGCTGTTCTGCTTCGGGCTGTCGATGGGCAATTTCAGCGCGATCGCGATGGAGCCGCTCGCCTCGCTGGCAGGGACCGCCGCCTCGGTGCAGGGGTTTGTGATGATGGTCGGCGGCTCGATCCTCGGCACGCTGATCGGCCAGCAATTCGACGGGACGACACTGCCGATGACCGCCGGCTTCGCGATCACCGGCTGCCTCGGCATCCTGGTCATCCTATGGACCGAGCGCGGCCGGATGTTCCACCCGCAAATGGGCGGCTGAGGCGGTCCCATCCCGGTTCGTGTCGCGCGAAGTCGAGACACGCTAACGCAATCCCGACCAAGGTCCCTCGACTTCGCTCAGGACGACCGGCGAGCGTTCAGTCCGCGAACAGCAGCGCCGGCACCTCGATCAGCCGGCGGACCGCCTGGATGAACTTGGCGGCGTCCATCCCGTCGACCACGCGGTGGTCGAAGGACGAGGACAGGTTCATCATCTTGCGCACCTCGATCCGGCCCTCGATCACCACCGGCCGCTCGACCATGCGGTTGACGCCGACGATCGCGACCTCGGGCCGGTTGATCACCGGCGTCGAGACGATCCCGCCGAGCGCGCCCAAGGAGGTCAGCGTGATCGTCGAGCCCGACAGCTCCTCGCGCGTCGCCTTCCCACGCCGCGTCGCGTCGGCGAGCCGGACGATCTCGGCGGCGAGCGCCCAGACGTCGCGCGTCTGCGCGTCGCGGATCACCGGCACCGACAGGCCGGCGTCGGTCTGCGTCGCCATGCCGAGATGCACCGCGCCATAGCGACTGACGACATTGGCCTCGTCGTCGTAGCGCGCGTTGACCATCGGGAAGGCGGCGGCGGCCTTGACCATCGCGCGCATCAGGAAGGGCAGCATGGTAAGCTTGGGCCGCTCGCCGCGCTCGGCGTTCATCGCCTGGCGCAGCGCCTCGACCGCGGTGACGTCGAGCTCCTCGACATAGGCGAAATGCGGGATGCGGCGCTTGGCCTCGGCCATGTTCTCGGCGATGCGACGACGCAGGCCGACGACCTTGATCTCCTCGATGCCGTCGTCGCCCGACGCCATCGGGGCGCGGGCGGCCGCCGAAGCCGTGGCGCCGCCCTGATATTTGAGGAAGGCGTCGAGATCGGCATGACGGATACGATCGCCGGCGGCGGGCTTGATGTCGGCGAGATCGACACCGAGATCCTTGGCACGCTGGCGGACCGCGGGCGAGGCGAGCGCCTTCCGAGCGCCCCCTGCCCCATTTGAGGACGCACCCTCTCCCCCGTTCGTGCTGAGCGAAGTCGAAGCACGTGTTTCGGGCGCTGCGTTCGCAGCCCGTCCTTCGACAGGCTCAGGACGAACGGTGGTGGGCTGGGCGGGTGTCACCGCCGCGTTTACCGGCGGCGTCGCGTCCGCCGCCTCGGGCCCGTCGCCGAGCGCCGAGGCGGTAGCCTCCGCCGCGCCGGCTTCGCCGTCGGTCTCGAACACCACCAGCGTCGAGCCGATCGCGATCTGGTCGCCGACCGCACCCGCGATCTCGATCACGCGGCCGGTCACTGGCGCCGCCATCTCGACGGTCGCTTTGTCGGTCATCATGTCGGCGACGGGCTGGTCCTCCTCGACCATGTCGCCGACCTGGATGTACCAGGTGACGATCTCGGCCTCGGCGATGCCTTCGCCGATGTCGGGGAGGCGGAAGTTCACGCGCGCCATGCGATCAATCCTTCAACACGCGCCGGAGCGCCTGGCCGAGCCGCACCGGCCCCGGAAAATAGGCCCATTCGAGGCTGTGCGGATAGGGTGTGTCCCACCCCGTCACGCGCTCGATCGGCGCCTCGAGATGGTGGAAGCAGCGCTCCTGCACCTGCGCCGACAGCTCGGCGCCGAACCCCGAGGTGCGCGTCGCCTCGTGGACGATCATGCAGCGCCCGGTCTTCTCGACCGAGGCGACGATCGTGTCGATGTCGAGCGGCACCAGCGTGCGCAGGTCGATCACTTCGGCATCCACGCCCGCCTCTGCGACCACGCCGAGCGCGACATGCACCATCGTGCCGTAGCACAGCACCGTCACCGCCTCGCCCGCGCGGACGATCGCCGCCTTGCCGAGCGGCACGGTGTAATAGGCCTCCGGGACCTCGGACGAGTCATGCTTCGACCAGGGCGAGACCGGACGATCATAATGGCCGTCGAACGGGCCGTTGTAGATCCGCTTGGGCTCGAAGAAGAGCACCGGGTCGGGATCCTCGATCGCGGCGATCAAAAGCCCCTTGGCGTCATAGGGGTTGGACGGGACGACCGTCTTCAATCCGCTGACGTGGGTGAAGATGCCCTCGGGCGACTGCGAATGCGTCTGGCCGCCGAAGATGCCGCCGCCGAAGGGGGTGCGCACGGTGATCGGGCAAGTGAACTCGCCGCCCGAACGATAGCGCAGTCGCGCGGCTTCCGAGATCAGCTGGTCCATGCCGGGGTAGATGTAATCCGCGAACTGGATCTCCGGGACGGGCTTGAGACCATAGGCCGCCATGCCGACCGCGACGCCGATGATGCCGCATTCGTTGATCGGCGCGTCAAAGCAGCGCGTCTTGCCGTACTTCTTCTGCAGTCCCGCGGTCGCGCGGAAGACGCCGCCGAAATAGCCGACGTCCTCGCCCATGACGAGCACGTCGGGATCGCGGTCCATCGCGACGTCCATCGCGCTGTTGATCGCCTGGATCATGTTCATGCGGGTCATGCGAACCATCCTCCCCATCGCGGATGGGGAGGGGGACCGTCCGCGCAGCGGATGGTGGAGGGGAAGCGCTCCACGCGCAGCGCCTGTGGCGCCGCCCCTCCACCACCGCCTACAGCGGCGGTCCCCCTCCCCCCGCTTCGCGCGGGGAGGATTTCGTAGCTCATCATACCCCTGCCACCCGTCGCTCTTCGGCCATCCAGTCGCTCTGTTCCTTGAGGTGGGCGGGCATCGTCTCGAACACGTCCTCGAAGATCGTCTCGAAGCCATGGTTGAACGCCGTGCCCGAGAGCACGCCGAGCTTCTCGGCCTCGCGCCCCGCCTCGCGGACGCCGGCCGTAAGCTCGGCTTTCAGCGCCTCGTGGCGGTCCTCGTCCCATTCGCCGATCGCGATCAGATGCGTCTTGAGCCGCTCGATCGGATCACCGAGCGGAAATTGCAGCGCGTCCTCCGACGAACGGTAGGCGGACGGATCGTCCGAGGTCGAATGCGCTTCGACGCGGTAGGTGAAATGCTCGATCAGCGTCGCGCCGCTGTTGGTGCGCGCGCGCTCGGCGGCCCATTCGGTCGCGGCATAGACCGCAAGCGGATCATTGCCGTCCACCCGCAGCGCGGCGATACCGTAGCCGAGGCCGCGCGCCGCAAAGGTCGTCGACTCGCCGCCCGCAAAGCCTGCGAAGGAGGAGATCGCCCATTGGTTGTTGACGATGTTGAGGATGACGGGCGCGCGGAACACGCTGGCAAACGTGCAGGCGGCGTGGAAATCGCCCTCGGCGGTCGTTCCCTCGCCGACCCAGCTCGCGGCGATCCGCGTGTCGCCCTTGGCGGCGCTCGCCATCGCCCAGCCGACCGCCTGCGGATATTGCGTGCCGAGATTGCCCGAAACCGAGAAGAAGCCCGCGTCCTTGGCCGAATACATGATCGGCAGCTGGCGGCCCTTGAGCCGGTCGCCGCCGTTCGAATAGACCTGGCACATCATGTCGACCAGCGACCAGTCGCGCGCGATCAGCAGACCCTGCTGGCGGTAGGAGGGAAAGCACATGTCGTCGCGGTCGAGCGCCTCGGCGGCGGCGACCGCGACCGCCTCCTCGCCGGTGCACTTCATGTAGAAGCTGGTCTTGCCCTGGCGCTGCGCGCGGAACATGCGGTCGTCATAGATGCGGGTGAGCATCATCCCGCGCAGGATGCGGATCACCCGGTCCGCAGGCAGCCGCGGGTTCCACTCGCCGACCGCCTGGCCGTTCGGGTCGAGCACGCGGATCAGCGTATAGGGCAGGTCGCGCAGGCTGGACGGATCGGCATCGACCGGCGGCCGCGCGACGCTGCCGGCGGCCGGGAAGACCATGTCGTCGAACGACACCGTGTCGCCGGGCCGGTATTTCGGCTCGGGCACATGCAGCGTCAGCGGCCGGAGATTGCGGCCCGCCTCGTCGACCATCCTGATCCTCCTCACGAGTTCGCAGGACGGAAACGCCGCGCGACCCTGTTCCGCTCCCTAGCGGCGATCGCCCGGGCGGGGAAGAGGGCAACGTAACGATATTGTGCGGGCGCGCAATATGCTTGCGGCGCCCTCCGTCGTCCCCAAGCCTGCCCGGGGCGGAGGGACCGCCGCCGCAGGCGGTGGTGGAGGGGAAAGCTCCGAGCGCCGCGCCCGTGGCCAGCCGCCCCTCCACCACGCGCTACGCGCGCGGTCCCCCTCCCCAGCAAAGCTGGGGAGGATTGACGAGGTCAGGGCTTCGACACGCCCAGCACCGACTTGTTGCCACCCTCGGCCCCAGGCGAGGCATAGGCGATCGGCGGCGCATTCTCCCAGCCGCCGCCGAGCGCCTTGAACAGCGAGACCTGCGCATCGGCGACCGCGGCGTCGGACTGCGCCAGCGCCTCGCGGGCCTGCGCCAGATCCTGCTGCGAGACGAGCAGGTTGAGGAAATTGTCGCGGCCGGTGTTGAAGCGGATCTGCGACAGGTTTTCCGCGTCCGCGGCCGCAGCCTCGGCACGGCCGAGCGCCGCATTCTGGTCGAGCGCGGCAGCATAGCGCGCCAGCGCCTGCTCGGATTCCTTGAGCGCGGTCAGGATCGTGCCCTGGAAGGCGGCGAGCGAGCCTTCCGCCGTGCCGCGCGCCTCGTGGATCTGCGCCTCGGCGACCGCGATGTTGGGGAAGCTCCACGAGATCAGCGGCCCAAGCGAATAGCTGAACGACGCGGACTTGCCGATATTGCCGATCTTGGGCGCCCCCAGCGTCGCCGAGCCGGCGAGCGTGACCGACGGGAACAGCGCGGCGGTCGCGATGCCGATCCGCGCGGTATCGCCCGCAAGCGTCCGCTCGGCCTGGCGGACATCGGGGCGGCGCGCGAGCAGTTGGGCGCCGTCGCCGATCGGGATGATCGTCTTGACCTTGGGCACGGCCCGACATTGCGCGGCGGTCGCATCCACCTCCGACGGCGTCCGCCCGGTGAGCGCAGCGAGCGCGTAGAGCTGCACCCGGCGCTCGCCCTCGAGTTGCGGCACCTGGGCATTGGCCTGTTCGACGAGCACCGCCGACTGATCGACGTCGCGGCGCGTACCGCGGCCGGCATCGAGCAGCCGCTGCGTCAGGTCGCGGGTCCGGCCTTCGAGCGCCGCGGTCTGCCGCGCGACATCGGCCTGGGCGGCATAGCCGCAGGCATCGGCATAGCTTTGCGCGACCTGCGCCGCGATCG
Source organism: uncultured Sphingomonas sp. (assembly GCF_937859915.1). Taxonomy (GTDB): domain Bacteria; phylum Pseudomonadota; class Alphaproteobacteria; order Sphingomonadales; family Sphingomonadaceae; genus Solisphingomonas. Next base: position 29,534 of record NZ_CALMAW010000080.1, read on the forward strand.
AGATCCGGGCACCGTCGAGGGCCGCCTGCGCGGCCTGCGTATCCGCGCGCGCCGCCTCGATCGAGCGCGTCACGCGGCCGAACAGATCGACCTCATAGCTCGCGTCGAAGCCGGTCTGGAAATAGTTGAAATCATAATGGCTGACATTGCCGCCGATGATCGTCCCGGTGGCCCCGGTCGTACCGGTGGTCGCGGTCGATCCCGTTCCGCCGGCGCCGGTCGTGCCGGTCGCACCCACCGTCGTCGTCGACGTCCCGCTCGACTCGCTATCCGCGCCGACGCGGACACGATCGTAGCCGGCCGACACGCTAGTCGTCGGCAGGCGCCCCGCCTTCTGCTCGGACAGCGCGGCGCGCGCCCGGTGCAAATTGGCGGCCGCCTGGCGGATGTCGGTATTGTAGGCGAAGGCGTCGGCGATCAGGCGATCGAGCGCCGGATCCTGATACATCTCCCACCATTTGTCGGGCAGCGGCTGGCCCGACAGCATCGTGCGCGCCTGGCCCTCGGCGAAGGGCTGCTTCGCCTCGGGGACGATGGTCGGCGTGTGATAATTGGGGCCGACCGCACAGGCGGCGAGCGCCGCGAAGGGCAGCAGCGCGGTTGCGGCGCGGAGCCGGCGCGAACGCATCATGCCGGCTCTCCCTCGGCGATCGGGTCGCCCGGCCGGCGCCGGTTGCGCCGCATCCGCCGCGACCATTCGGTGGTGCGCTCGCCAAGCATCTTGGTGATCACATAGAAGCTCGGCGTGAACAGCAGGCCGAACAGGGTCACGCCGATCATCCCGAAGAACACCGCGACACCCAGCGCCTCGCGCATCTCGTAGCCGGGCCCGCGCGAGATCACGAGCGGCAGCACGCCGAGGATGAACGCGATCGAGGTCATCAGGATCGGGCGGAGCCGCTGATGCGCGGCGCGCTCGGCGGCCTCGCGGTGCGACAGGCCCTCGTCCTCGCCCTGGCGCGCGAACTCGACGATCAGGATCGCGTTCTTGGCGGCCAGACCGATCAGCACGACGAGGCCGATCTGGGTGAGCACATTGTTGTCCATTCCCATCAGGTCGACCCCGATGATCGCCGCGAGCAGGCACATCGGCACGATCAGGATCACCGCGAGCGGCAGCACGATCGACTCATATTGCGCAGCCAGCAGCAGGAAGACGAACAGCACCGCCAGCCCGAACACATAGATGCCGGTATTGCCCGCCTGCTGCTGCTGATAGGCCAGATCCGTCCATTCATAGGTCATGCCCTTGGGCAGGATCTTGCCGGCGAGGCCCGCCATCGTCTTGAGCGACTGACCCGACGAATAGCCCTTCGCGGCATCGCCCTGGAGCTCGGCCGAGGGATAGAGATTGTACCGCACGACGCGATACGGGCCGGTGTCGTTCTCGAGCGTCAGCACCGAGCCGAGCGGCACCATCGCGCCCGTCGACGAGCGCGTGCGCAGCGACTCGACGTCCGACGTCTGCTGGCGGAAGCGCGCGTCGGCCTGCGCGGTCACCCGCCAGGTACGGCCAAGATAGTTGAAGTCGTTGATATAGGTCGAGCCGAGATAGGTGCCGAGCGCGGAGAAGACGCTGGTCACCGGCACGCCGAGCTGTTCGGCATGTTCGCGGTCGATCTTGGCGGTGAGACGCGGGGTGCGCGTGTTGAAGGTGGTGAAGGCGGAGGTGATGCCCTCGGCACCGTTCGCCGCCATCATCATCCCCATCGCCGCCTTGGCGAGCGCGGGATAGCCCAGCCCGTTGCGGTCCTCGATCTCCATCTTCCAGCCGCCGCCGGTGCCGATGCCCTGGACGGGCGGCGGCGGGATCACGAGGATCGCGCCCTCGGTCAGCTTGGCGAAGGTCTTGCGCAGGATGTTGGCATAGTCGTCGGCGACGACGCGCTTGCCGTCGACCTGATCCTTATGCGTGACGAACACGACGCCGGCATTGGGGGCGGTGGTGAAGGTCGCGCCGTCGAAGCCGGCGAAGGCCACGCTGTCCTGCGTGTCGGGGATCGTCTTGGTCAGCGCGATCGCCTTGCGCATGAACGCGCTGGTGCGCTCGAGGCTGGTGCCCGGCGGCATCTGGATCGCGTTGATCAGATAGCCCTGATCCTGCGCGGGGATGAAGCCGGTGGGAGTTGCGTTGAAGCGCCAGCCGGCGAGCAGGATCAGGCAGACATAGGCGATCCCGACCAGCGCGAGCTTGCGCACCAGCTTGCCGGTCAGCCGGCCATAACGGTCCGACAATTTGTCGAACGTGTTGTTGAAGCCGTTGGCGAAGCGGCGGCCCCAGCCGCGCGGCCCGGCGGGCACGGCGGCGTCGCGGTGGCGTGGTTTCAGCAGGATCGCGGCGAGCGCCGGCGACAGCGTCAGCGACACGAACGCAGAGCAGGCGGTCGCCGACACGATCGTCAGCGCGAACTGCTTGTAGAACTGGCCCGAAATGCCGGGGATGAAGGCGGTCGGGATGAACACGCCGCACAGCACAAGCATGATCGCGATCAGCGCGCCGGACACTTCGTCCATCGTCTTGTGCGCGGCCTCGCGGGCGGTCAGCCCCTCTTCCTCCATCAGCCGCTCGACATTCTCGATCACGACGATGGCGTCGTCGACGACGATGCCGATCGCGAGCACGAGCCCGAACAGCGACAGCGAGTTCAAGCTGAAGCCGAAGCCCTTCATCGCCGCGAACGCGCCGATCAGCGAGATCGGGATCGCGATGATCGGGATGATCGCCGCGCGCCAGCTCTGCAGGAACAGCAGCACCACCAGCGCCACCAGCACCAGCGCCTCGAACAGCGTGTGCTTCACCTCCTTGATCGACTCCGCAATATAGTCGGTCGGATGGTAGGGGATCGAATAGCCCATACCCGGCGGGAAGCTCTTCTTCATGTCCTCGAGCGCGGCATGGATCGCCTCGGACGCCTGCAGCGCGTTGGTGCCGGGCAGCTGGGTGATGCCGAGCACGACCGCGGGCTCGCCGTTGACATAGGCGTTGGTGGTATAGTCCTGCGCGCCGAGTTCGATCCGGGCGATGTCGCGCAACCGGGTGAGGCCGCCATCGGCACGCCGTTTGAGGATGATGTCGCCGAATTCCTCGGGCGTGGTCAGCCGGCCC